>JAUWTE010000516.1 GCA_030609765.1 Acidobacteriota bacterium | reverse complement strand
GGAGGTTGTCATTGTTGATGACCGAAGACAGGAATAGGTAGGTCGGCAGCAGGCATATCAGGGCCAGCACAACCGTCTTCAGCACATCATCGTTGATCTCCAGGTATCTTAGAAACCTAAGAGCCAACCACACATTGCACAGCCAGAGGAGAATCGAACAGAACCGGATCATCCGCACCGTTGTCGCCTGATTGTGGAAGACTCCCTCCGCCGCCGCGTACACCGGAAGCATGGCGGTGTAATAGAGTGGAGGGTGGTGGTATTCCCAATCGTTCGAGGGATCCCCTGTTCGGCTGGTCTGAATCGGCAGAGCACGATGCTCGGACAGATATCGGATGTACTTGAAGTGGGGCTCTTCGTCCGGGGCGTAGAAGATGGGTGTTCCGATGACGAACGCGATCCGGCAAGCCAGACCGACTCCAATCAGGCCAAGGAGTAGCGCCCGAATGCGCAGGCGTCCCCTTCGCTGCAGGCTGGCAAGGCCGAGCCAAAGGCCCCCCCCGACGGCCACACCCACGACGATCGTTGCGCTCATGATTCGGTCCTTCGCATGCGCCGCATGCGGGTTGCACCCTCCATGGAAGGCTGTCGGCCAGGCCGACACCCCGTGGGGACCCTAGCAGAGTTCCGCCGCAGGGATCGTGCAGAATCTCTCCCCGGGCCCGCCGGGGGATGACTGCCGCTCCGAGCCGGACCCCTTGGGAGTGACCCAGATCGTGGGGTACACTCCTCCCGCATATGTAGGTTGGCGGAGCCGCTCAGAGACGCGACCGCCGGATGACGAGGGAGGAAACCGAGCATGTCGCTGAACCTCAAGGGCCGCAGCTTCCTGAAGCTCTTGGACTTTACCCCCGGGGAGATCCTTGGCCTGTTGGATCTCGCCGCCAATCTCAAGCAAGCCAAGTACGACGGCGTCGAGAAGCCGCGTCTCAAGGGCAAGAACATCGGCCTGATCTTCGAGAAGACCTCGACGCGCACGCGCTGCGCCTTTGAGGTGGCCAGCTACGATCAGGGGGCGCAGGTTACCTATCTCGACCCCAGCGGCTCGCAGATGGGCCACAAGGAATCCATCAAGGACACGGCCCGGGTCCTGGGGCGGTTCTACGACGGTCTCGAGTACCGCGGGTTTGCCCAGACCATTGTGGAGGAGCTGGCGGCCTACGCGGGGGTGCCGGTATGGAACGGACTGACGGACGAGTTTCATCCCACGCAGATTCTCGCGGACATGCTGACCATGCGGGAGCACAGCGCGAAGAGCTTGGATCAGATCTCCTACTGCTATCTGGGCGATGCCTGCAACAACATGGGCAACTCGCTACTCGTGGGCGGCGCCAAGCTGGGCATGGAAGTCCGTCTCTGCGCTCCCAAGGAGTGCTGGCCGGAGGAGAAGCTGGTTGCTGAGTGCCGGAGCATCGCGAGAGAAACCGGCGCCAGGATATCTCTCACCGAGGACGTGAGTGAAGGCGTGAACGGTGTGGACTATCTCCACACCGACGTCTGGGTGTCGATGGGCGAGCCACCCGAGAAGTGGAAGGAGCGCATCGCGCAGCTCAAGTCCTACCAGGTCAACCGGGAGATGATGGAGCGAACCGGCAATCATGAGGTGAAGTTCATGCACTGCCTGCCGGCGTTCCACAACCGCGAGACGACGGTCGGTAAGCAGATCTACCGGGACCACAAGCTCGACGGGGTCGAGGTCACCGAGGATGTCTTCGAATCGGAGGCGTCGATCGTCTTCGACCAGGCGGAGAACCGCATGCACACCGCCAAGGCGGTGATGGTGGCGACGCTGGGGTAGCTAGCTTGCCAGGGCCGAGGCCTCAGGACCGCAATTGGGACTTGACAGGGGCACTTCTTGTGCAGAGTATGTCCATGATTCGTGGACATACGGTGCACTATACGAGGTTGTGGCCCATGAGGGGTATGGCACACATCCGTCGCAGGATCCGTCGCGAGGTCTTCGACTACCCGGCTCTGTTGGATGCGTTGTCGGACTACAGCAAGCCACGAGACAAGATCACGAAACTGCTGGCGGACGGGGCGATCCTGCGCATCAAGAAGGGGCTCTACTGCTTCGGCGAGGCCTTTCGCAGGGAACCGATCAGTCGGGAGTATCTTGCCAACCTGATTCATGGTCCCTCCTATGTCAGCCTTGACTCCGCGCTGAGTCATCACGGGCTGATCCCGGAGCGCGTGGAGACGGTCACTTCGGTGACGACACAGCGGTCGCGGGAGTTCGAGACGCCCTTCGGTATCTTCGCGTATCGCATGTTGACGACCACTCGCTACGCACTCGGTGCTGTTCTGGAGACGGCTGGCACGGTGCGATTCCTTGTTGCGTCGCCCGAGAAGGCGTTGGTGGACAAGGTCTGGAGCGACAAGCGGTTCAGCGGGAGCCGGCTGTCCGACTTCGGTACCTATCTGCAGGAGGACTTGCGCATCGACCGCGAGGCACTGGGTGCGCTCGATGATTCCGAACTCAGGGTCATTGCACAGGCGTACCGATCTCGGAAGATCGACAACTTGGTTCGATACCTGAGGCGACAGGAGGTTTGATCGGTGCATGATGCCGTTCGCAGCATGCTGGGCCGCTATGAGTATCGCAGCCGTAGTGACTACGTCAACGCCTTGCGTGAAATCCTCCAGGAGCTTGCGCTGCTCGGCCTTTGGCGTGCCAAGTTCTTCGAGCACGCTGCCTTCTATGGTGGCACGGCGCTACGGGTCCTGCACGGTTTGGATCGAT
>JAUWTE010000124.1 GCA_030609765.1 Acidobacteriota bacterium | reverse complement strand
TGCGCGGCTGGCGGGAATCCCGCACCCCGAGATCCGCCTGCGCCTGAACTTCGGCATCGGTCAGATGCTGCTCGCCGGCGAGCATTGCGGTGAAGCCCTCAAGGTATTGCGCAGCGTTGCGCACGATGCGGCACAGCAGGGATTCAGCACCCATGAACTCGCGGCCTTGGTCGCGGCAGCTCGCTGTCACAGGGAACTTGACCAATCCACCGAGGCGCTCGCACTCCTGCACCGATCCAAGCGACTATGGGAAACCGAACGTGGCCTGCCGCTTGATCCCGAGTGGCGCGAGCAGCGCGGCGGACTCGTCAAAGGGCTCTACACGGAGCTGGGCTGGAACCTCCTGGAGGATCGGTCCGTAGACCGCGCGCATCGTGTGAGACAGGCGTTCAACACCCTCCAGACCTTCAAGGCGCGCACTCTCCAGGAACGCATGCGCGGCCCGGGGACGGAAGCGGAATGGCCGAGCGCAGCGCGCGGGGAAGAGCTGGCCACGTTGGCCGCGGTGCAGGACTCGGCCCTCCATCCCGGGGAAATCCTCCTCGACGCCTATCTGGGTCCGGACGTATCGCTGCTCTTCGCCGTCACCCCGGACACGTTCACGGCGGTCCGCCTTCCGCCAGAGAAGGAACTGAACCCAGTCCTGCGTGCCTACTACGATATCGTGTCCTCCCCACCCGAGAGCATGCTGGATGCCAGCCATCGAGAGGGAATCACGGCCCTCGGGCAGAATGTCGCTCAACTCCTCTTCGGCGAAGTCCGCGATCTCGTTGGCGAAAGCAAGCGCATCCTTCTGGTGCCCGACGGCCATCTCAATCTACTGCCCGTCTCGGCGCTACCTACGAGATCGGAACACGATGGAACCGACGGGATGAAGGAGTACGCGCGGATTCCCTCGGCTAGCATATTGCTCGGCATGCGTCGTGAGCACCGGAAGATCACGGCTCCAACGGCAGCGAGAATTCTTGCCGTAGCCGGTGGCCGCACACCTGAAGGCCACGAGTTGGAGGGGGCCGTGCAGGAGGCCAAATCGCTCAGTCGGCGCTATGAGAGTGCCGATATCCTGCTCCTATCCTCTGCGCGCGCGACACCCGCCCCGCGCGACTTCTCGGCGTACGATGTTCTCCACTTCGCCACCCACACGTATGTGAACGACCAGAATCCGTGGCAATCGACGATTCAGCTCTATCCAGCGGGTGAGAGAGCGGGCCTGCGAGCGGCGGACATCGCGGCGATGAGGCTGCCGGTCCGTCTCGTCGTGCTTTCGAGCTGCGCATCGGCTGTGGGCCGCATCCTCTCGGGCGAAGGCGTGCTGGGCCTCTCCAGCGCCTTCATCAGTGCACGGTCGCCCGCCGTCGTGGCCACCTTGTGGCCGGTGGATGACGCGACCACGGTCGGTTTCATGGAGACCTTCTACGCCGAACTGGCCGCCCAAGAAAACGTTGCCACCGCACTCCGACGAGCCCAGGCCCGACTGCGAGGCGATCCCGCGACCGAGCACCCCTTCTTCTGGGCAGGTTTTGTCCTCGTGGGTGATGGAGATGTCCGCGTCTCTCTGGAACCGCGTAAGGGAAGAGTGGGACTTCTCGTCCTGGCTCTTGTTGGTCTGTGCACAGCGGCAGTCCTGGTCGTCTTTCTCCGCCGGAGATAACCCAGACCCGCGGAATTGGGGACACTGGGTGCCAGGCTTTTCCGTGATTCTCCCGGATTCTTCCTGTCTCACTGAGTGAAGGGGTCCATCAGATTGCCATCTCGACGCCAACGGGGGTCGAGCGCAAGACGTTCGCGGCACAGGGATCCGGACAGAACTCACGACTGCTGCCCAACAGGAGGTACTCGCCATGAGGTGCATGGGGATAGTCTGGATTGTCGTTCTCCTCATCCTTCCCGCGGGGTTGCTCGCGGACGTGCCACAGACGATCAGCCACCAGGGCATTCTGACAGATGAGGACGGCGTGGCGGTGCCCGACGATGACTACCAGCTCATGGTACGGCTGTACACCACGCCATCGGACGGAACCCCGCTCTGGACCGAGACGCACACGGTCCAGACTGAGCAGGGGATCTTCCACGTGATGCTGGGGAGCCAGAGCACCTTGGATCTGCCCTTCGATCAACCCTACTGGCTGGGGATGTCGGTCGAGGGCGGCGCGGAGCTGGTGCCTCGGGTTGCGTTGGCCGCATCCCCCTATGCGCTGCGGGCGGCCGTGGCGGACGACGTCAGCGGTGGGTACATGGATCAGGACTGGCTGATGTCGGGTCTCGACGTCTATCGCCTGAGCGGCAACGTGGGGATTCTCACGAACGAACCCAACGGTCCGCTCCATGTCGAGAGTGATATCAACATCAATGATGGGTCGAACTTCGAGGACCGAGTCGCCTCCTTGATTGTCGGCGACGGGGATGGAACCGGAAAGGCGCTGCTTATCGATAGCAATCAAATCGAGCAAGCCGCCGGCGTGCCCGAGCAGCTCTACTTGAACTACAACTCGAATTCGAGTGTGGCCATGGTGATGGGTGGGGGCAGTGTGGGTATCGGCACGCACACGCCGGACGAGCGTCTCGATGTGGTCGGCACGGTGCGGGCCCAGGGGCTTCAGATCACGACCTCCCCCACCGCGGGTCATGTGCTCACCTCCGACGACCAAGGCTTCGCCGCCTGGCACCCGGCGGGAGAACTCACCCTGCCCTTCGAGGACACGGTCACAGAGAATGGTCAGAGTGCCTTCAAGATCACCAACGCTGGTGCGGGAGGGGGGACGGTGGGGCTCCACGGGGCGACCGGGAGCTACCCTGGCATAGGTGTCAAGGGTGAGGTGTATTCAGGGTGGGGCGTCTACGGCATATGCCCGTCGGCGTACGGTTACCTCGGTGGCTTTAGCACGGGAGCCTACGGGAAGGATACGGGCACCGACCACTCCGGTTCTCTCGGCACCAACGACTACGGAGTGTACGGAGAGGGCCCCAACGAGGGGGTCAGAGGCTATAACACGGATGCCGGAACCTATGGGATCCTCGGGACCGATCTCGATGGAATCTACGGGTACTGCGATCGTGACGACGAGCCCTGGGGCGCCGGAGTCTACGGCTATGCGGCGGGCCTCGAAGACATGTGCCTCGCGAATGCCATGATTGCGACAAAAGGGGCCGACGGTCCGACCGCCTTCCTGTGCGGCAAGTACGGCGACTGGAGCCCGGGCGTCTTCGCGGATGGGTACGCACGCGCCGGCGTGTTCGGCAACAGCATTCAAGTCTACGGCGGGGTCTACAAGACCATCTGCAACTTCGAGATCGACCACCCGCTCGATCCGCTCAACAAGGTCTTGCGACACACCTCCGTCGAATCCCCGGAGCCGGTGGTCATCTACCGCGGCAAGGCGCAGCTCGACGCAGGCGGTGAAGCGGTGATCACGCTTCCCGGCTACTTCGTCGCCCTTACCATGGAGGACGAAGCGACGGTGACGCTGACCTCGATCGGCCGCCCGTTCCCCGTCGGATACGAGTGGGAAGCCCGATTCGCCAGCTTCCGGGCCTACGGGGAAGCAGGCCGTGAGATCTCCTGGGTCGTCTACGCGGACCGTGACGATCCGGCGATGGAACACCACCGGCATCTGGTCGAAGCGGAGAAGGGTCCCGGTGTCGGCTGTCCCAAGGGCAAGCTGCTGGATCCTACCGCGTACGGCTACCCGGAGGAGATGGGCGTAGGACATGAGGAACGCCAGCAGCTACGCGAGCGGGCGCGGGAGATGCATGCCCGTCATACGGGCGCGCAGGAGAACCGGTAGGAATGAGAGTGCATGCAAAGCGGAGGCAAACGATGAGAATGTTGACACTGATCCTATTGACCGTCTGCATCTCCGCGCCCGCAACGGCCGACTACGCGATCTCGCGCAGCGTGTTGGCGAACGGTGGTGGTACGGCGGCCGGCCCAGCGAACACGGTGTCATGCACGCTGGGACAGGCCGCGATCGGTCGATCCGAAGGCGTGGACTTCGTCCTTGCCAGCGGCTTCTGGTATCTGCCGGACCAGGGAGCCTCGGGCATCGAGGCTAGGGGCGATGAGCTTCCGGTTCGGTTCGCGCTGGCCCCCGGCGCAGGGAATCCCATGCGCTCGGTCACGACCCTGTCGTTCGATGTACCGCAACGCTCGCACGTGGCGATCGAGTTGTACGACATCGCGGGTCGGCGCCTCCGCACGCTCGTCGATGCGGTCTTCGAGCCCGGGTCTCACCGAGCCGACCTCGACACCGCCGGCTTGAGCTCGGGCATCTATTTCTGCCGCATGAGGGCCGAAGCGTTCAGCCAGACGCGGCGTTTCGTGCTGCTTCAGTAGCAGCGCCCGGAGCACATCCGCCTGCGTCTTCGATTCGCACAGGCCCCGTGAAAGCTTAGTGGTGGATGAGGAACGCGCTATCTGACCAGCGACTTGACCGTGTCGAGCAGTTCCTCCAGATTGCGCTTGCCATCCGGTCCAACCGATTCCGACCAGAGCACCTTGCCCTCCTTGTCGATGAGGACGGTCGCACGGTCAGTTTTGCCCGCGTCGTCCAGATAGAGGCCGTACTTCTTCGCCACGGCACCCTTCGGGTGAAAATCCGAGAGCAACGGGAACTTGATCCCGCCGAACGTCTTGGCCCACCCCTTGTGACTGAACTTCGAATCCACACTCAGACCCAGGATCTGGGTCTCCGTCCGGCCGAACAGCTCGAGGAGAATGTTCAGACCCGGGATTTCGATGCTTCACGTGGGTGTGAAATCAAGTGGGTAGGAGGCGAGCAACACGTTCTTCGAGCCACGGAAGTCCGACAACGACACTGTCGTGTCCAGGTGGCTATCGAGCGTGAAATCCGGAGCGATCGCCCCCGCCACAATCAGCGCCATGAGATTCTCCTCCGTTCTCGGGCCAATCACATCGCACGGTCTCGAGAGGGCCGCGCTGGTTCGGAGGGTATTGGAATAGCCGGCAGAATGACAAGAGCGATCCGACCGCACCGAATGACGCAGCTTCAGCACATTGCTCTCAATCTCAGGTAGCGCAATAGATTGAAGAGGATGGGAGACATCGGTTTTGCGCTGCGGGATGTACTGGGATACTCTCCCTCGGACTCCGTGAGGGAAACCCATGTCCGCCAAGGAGGAAAGCGAAGCATCATGACGTCGAGGAATGTGAGGCCCGAGAGGCGGTCAGCTGTCCTCCGCAACGTGCGGAGGGTCCTCGTCGCTGCCATCTTCATCACATCGATCGGCATCACGCCGGCGTGGTCGCAGAACTGGCAGCCGTCCGAGCCGTCCCTCAAAGAAAGAGACTGGCTCCAGCTCACGTCGGGAGAGTGGGTCTGGGGAGAGATCCAGGTCTTGAGGGATAAGGATCTCGAGTTCGACAGCGAAGAACTCGACCTACTGAAACTCGACTGGGATGATGTCGCTGGGTTTCGCTCCGCTCGAATCCTCACCTATCGGTTCGAGAATCTCGGGGTGTTTACCGGCACTGCAACCATGCGGGATGGAGTCGTCACCATCACGACAGTTGACGAGGTGAAGGAATTTCCACGCGAACCCCTGATCATGATCCTGGAGGGCAGGCCCACAGAGATCAACTACTGGTCGTTGAAGGCCACCCTCGGCCTGGTCGCGCGCAGCGGCAACACGGATCAAGCGGATGTCAACACCTCGGTCCGCATCCGGCGTCAGACGCCGAGGGCCAGGCTGGATATCAGCTACCTGGGGAATTTCGGTGAGGTCCAGGGCGTGCGGAACATCAACAACCACAATGTCACGTCGACCTGGGACATGCTCGTGAAGGCAGGCTTCTTCATTACCCCTGCCGCGGTCAACCTCTACCATGACCCATTCTCAAATATCGACCTGAAGACCACAGTGTCGGCGGGTGCGGGCTATTTCATCTCCCGCGGCGGAGACGTTGAGTGGTCAGTGGGTCTGCTCGCTGGTTACGTGCATACAGAGTACGTCTCCGTGCAGGAAGGCAAGGATGACAATGAAGGCAGTTTCTCTCTGACCCCTTCCACCAAGCTTGACTGGGATATCACCGGCGACATCGAGTTCGAACTCGACTACAACGTACAGGTGTCGGTGCCGGAAACGAACAACGCGTTCCATCATGCGGTGGGAACACTCTCCCTCGACGTCTGGGGTGACATCCTCGACTTCGATTTCGCACTCGCCTGGGACCGGGTAGAAACCCCGCAGCCGGCCGCAGACGGCTACGTTCCCGTCCGCGACGACTTCCGCACGACTTACGGCCTCGGAGTGGACTTCTAGGCGCAGCCGAAGTGAATGCCTGACTACACCACGCAAGCTAGAACCTGATGTCCAGCCCCAGCACCAGCCCGCTCATCCTGGTGTTCATCCAGACGTCATCCTTCCTGATCTGGTAGCCGAGCACGCGGTATCCGAAGGGGAGGCTGAGCGTACCGCTGATGCCCCATCTGAAGAACGCCATCATCTGATAGGTGAACTCCGAACTCACACCGAAGCCGCCGAAGTCCTCACGCAGGCTGAAGTCCCAGCGGTCGCTCAGCATCCATGAACCATAAGCCCCCAGGAGGCGGACGGTCTGGCCGACGGAGTAGACCCGGACACCGGCCAGAAACCTCAGGGTCGGAGCAGCCGTGGGCCGAAACAGGAGGTCGACCTCGCCGATGACGTTTTTCAGATCCAGCGAGGTTTCGAGGATCCCCGAACTCTCACCGTACAGATTGATGTACTGGAAGTCGGCATTGACCCCCCCACTGCCGCTTCTCCGCCATGAGCGAGATGAATGCACCCATCTTCACGTTGTCGATCAGATACGCGAAACTGCTGTTCACCGGAAAGGTAAACGGGTCTACGGTGACCGACCCGGACAATCCCGAGAGAAAGAATTACGGCCGCAGGGAGAAGCTCCACTCTGGCGACACCGCTGTGTTTTCGGGCAAGGCAGTAGGGGAAGCTTCGAGGTTGTCGCCCTGCGCTCCGACCGGGCCCGCGGCGAGCAGGCCCAGCATCAGGGCAATCAGGCATCGTCTCGCATTCATGGATCTGCCTCTTCCCCGGTGCCGACCGATCAGAACGATCCAGCGCCGATTTCCATCACGTACGTCAGCCGATCGATATAGAGCCAACGGTCAACTCTCCTCTCCACCTCCCAGCCAGCGACAAAGAAGACCGGACAGAGCGGCACCCAAGATCGGGGCCACCCAGAACAGCCACAACTGGGATGTGGCCCAGCCCCCGACGAACAGGGCGACGCCGGTGCTCCTGGCCGGGTTAACCGACGTGTTGGTGACCGGTATGCTGATCAAGTGGATCAGCGTCAACGCGAGGCCGATGGCGATGGGGGCGAGACCCTTTGGCGCCCGCTTGTCCGTGGCTCCCAGGATGATCAGAAGAAACATGAATGTCAGCACGATTTCAGTCACGAGCGCGGCGAGTAGGCTGTATCCGCCCGGTGAGTGCTCGGCATAACCGTTCGAAGCGAAACCGTCGGAGACGTTGAATGCGGCGTTTCCGGAGACGATGAGATAGAGCACCGCGGCACCGGCGATCCCGCCGGCCACCTGAGCGACGATGTAGGGCAGCAGCTCCGAAGCAGGGAACCGGCCACCCGACCAGAGCCCAATGGAAACGGCTGGATTCAAGTGGCAGCCGGAGATGTGTCCGATGGCGAATGCCATGGTCAGCACCGTCAGCCCGAAAGCCAGCGCCACTCCCAGGAAACCGATTCCCAGCTCCGGGAACGCGGCCGCGATGACGGCACTGCCGCACCCCCCCAGCACGAGCCAGAAGGTGCCCACGAACTCTGCGGCGAGCTTCTTTGACATCGTCATGGCATATTCTCCTCGTTTGTGGTGATCACTCCACTAATTCTTCTGCTCGTCACTGCGGTGTGTTCTGAAATGCGGAGACAAGATCTCGACTCCCACCTCGTTGAACCGCCCCTGCATATTCTGGTGTAGTTCCGAATACGTTGCCGGAATCAACCTCGGTTTGTCGATGTGAGCATTGAGCTCATACTCGATATGGAAATCATGC
>JAUWTE010000435.1 GCA_030609765.1 Acidobacteriota bacterium | reverse complement strand
GCTGTCGAGCAACCGGTTCTCCTCGAACTCCCTCTGCTTGCGCTCTACGAATGGCGCAGTCGTGTCGCTCAGTCGCAGGTTGCCGAAGGTCGTCTTGAAGGGCTCCGGTGAAAGACGCTGGATGGCGTAGGCACCCTTTGAGCCGCCGCCGCTGCGCGTCCCATCCCAGATGATGGCGTGATCCAGAAGCCCCTCCTGCTCGGCATACTCCATGAGACGGTCGACATCCTGGACCAAAGTCTCGCGGAAGCCGTACCAGGCGAGCAGCAAAACCGGCCTGCCTGACTCCGACAGGTAGAGATCGTACGTCGGTGTCGAGAAGGCCAGGCCGAAACCTGGGTATTGCCGATGCTCATCACCCACCGCCCAGTCGATGGAGCCAGCGGGAACGTAGGGCAGCGAGAGTGAATACCCAGTTCCATCACCACGCTCGAGCTCGAGGATGAGCTCGTCGCCGTAGATCTCCGGCGGGAACTGGTAGCTGCGCTGTGGAATCCAGGCAGCGAACTGCCGCCACAGGCCGTTGACCGTGGAATATCGATGGTACGGCTCTGCCCGCATGAAGTACTCGTCGAGCGCCTCGCCGTTGACTCCCACCAGTCGATCGCCGATCGCGGGCGGATCCCCCGACTCGAGTAAGTCCTCGTCGAGTTGCTCCGAAAATTCTGTCGCCATGTCGCTGAGGAAAACGAAGTGGCTGCCTGGTGTGGAGTAGTCCGTGGCGAACCGCACGGGGGCGTGTAGGATCGGAGAGTCAGCCGACGGGTAGTTCTCCATGCTGACCCCGGCCGTCTCCTGCAGCTCCAGGCCCCCTTCCACGAGGCTGATCCTGAGATGACGATCCTTGCGCGCGTTGCTGATCTTGAAGAGGACGTAAAACAACTTCTCGTCGGTGTCGGCGGCGATCATCTCGTCGCGGTAGCGCAGCATCCCGGCCTCGATATCGAGGCCCAGTGTCTGATTCTTTATTTCCGAGAAGGACTCACGCTCGAGCGTCTTGGCAAGCAAGTAGTCGAACAACGCGGCACGGTCCTCCGCCGAGCTCACGCGGTCAGAGGCATCCTGCTCGTCCAGGCCGTTGCCGGAGCAGGCCGGGAACACAAAACCACAGGCCAGAAGCAGAGCAACCAACGGCGGCAGGGTCATGGCTCTCCACTATAGGGCTGCGCGCGATCTCTTCATGACGTTAGTCCTTCCTCGAGGCGAGCGACGCCGGCGCGTACGTCCTCCCAGGATTTCACGCAGGTCATTCGCAGGAAGCCCTCTCCGGTGGGCCCGAAGGCCGATCCAGGAACTAGCGCGATGTGCTGCTCTTGCAGCAAACGCTCAGCGAGCTCAACCGTGGGCACGTCCATCTCGCCCACATCGATCCATGCGTAGAAGCTCCCCTCAGGCATTGAGCATGACGCCATCGGAAGTGCGTCCGCCGCGCTAACGACGAGCTCGATCCGCTGCCGCCAGTCCTCCCACAACCCCCTGACCGCTGCTGATGGATCATCACCCAGTGCCTTGGCAGCCCCGGCCTGTGCGAACGATCCGGCACACGTGTTCATGTGCGCCTGCAACGTCATCATTGAGGTGGTGATCTCCTCATTGGCGTAGGCGAAGCCGATGCGCCAGCCACCCATCGAGAAGGCCTTGGTGACACCCATCAGTCCGATGGTTCGCTCGGCCATGCCATCTAGCTTGGCAAGACATGCGTGGACGTGGGTTCCCCAGGTGAGTCGATCATACGTCTCGTCGGCGATGACAACGAGATCGTGGCGGCGTGCCACTTCGGCAATCACTTTGAGATCGCCCACGGTGTGGACGGTTCCCGCCGGATTGTGGGGCGAGCAGTAGAGGATGGCCGCGGTGCGATCGGTGACAGCAGTCTCGAGCTCCTCGGGCGTCCAGCGAAATCTGTTCTCGCGACGCATCGGCACGGCAACCGGAACAGCCCCCGAGTAGCGGATGGCGGCTTGGTAGCTAACGAAGCACGGGTCCTCGACGATCACCTCGTCGCCGGGATTGACTGTGGCCAGCAGTGCCAGCATCAAGCCGTGCTTGCATCCCATGGTCGCCACAATTTCCCGCTCGGGATCACACACGACACCGTTCTCGCGCTCCAGCTTGAGCGCACATGCCTGGCGAAACTCGGGGGTGCCCCGCGCCATGGTCTGGTGGGTGTCGCCGCCCATGAGGGCGTCTGCTGCAACCTGACAGATGTCGAGGGGAGAGTCCTCCGAGGCCCGACCGGCAGAGAAATCGAGGACATCGACACCCTCCCTCCTCAGTGTGGCCGCCAGGTCTGCGATCCGGATGGTGGCGGATTGTGGGGTCTCGAGGATTCTGCGGGCGGGAGAACGCATGGCATGCTCCTGTGAAATCGCTCCGATAGCGGCCCAAGTTTCCCATATCCGCCCCTTGTCACCAATGTCAGTGGGGGGCATATTCGGGCCACCGTGCTTCTCCCCCACACCGCTAACCCAACGAGCCTGACATGAGCGATCCGAATACCCCTTCGCGTCCTGAACCACACACTGAGCCAGCATCTCCGGATATCTCGACCGGCCCTCTCCAGAAGAAGGCTGCACTCTCGCAGGAATCCGCAGCACCTGCTGCTGGCCTCGACCGCCGCAGGTTCATGGGCTTCTTCTCGGCGGCGGGCCTCGGCGGCACTCTATTTCCAGGCGTCCTCTGGGCACGGCTACAGCAGCAGGAAGAAGAGGAGCCACAGATCACGTCCGAGATGATCGCCGACGCGGAGGCAATCGCCGGTCTCGAGTTCACCGACGAGGAGCGGGAGATGATGCGCCGCAACCTCGACCGCAACCTGCGCTCCTACGTCGCCCTGCGAGAGATTGAAATCCCCAACGACGTGCCGCCGGCGTTGCTGTTCGAGCCGGTGATGCCCGGCGTCGAAGCCGATCTGGGCGGCGAGCAGCGGCCCCTCAGAGTCAGCCCCCAGAACCCTCCCCAGGTAACCGCCGACAAGGAGGAACTGGCGTTCTTGCCGGTCACCCAACTCGCTGACCTCGTGCGAACCCGGCAGGTGAGCTCGGTCGAGTTGACCTCTATGTACCTGGAGCGGTTACGCCGCTATGACCCCAAGCTAATGTTCCTGGTCAACCTCACTGAAGATCTCGCACTCAAGCAGGCAAAGAGAGCCGACCAAGAGATCGCCGCGGGCAGCTACAGAGGACCGCTGCACGGTATCCCGTGGGGGGCAAAAGACCTGCTCTCAACCCGCGACTACCCCACCACCTGGGGCGCCGTCCCGTATAAGGACCAGACCATCCATGCGGATGCCGCGGTCGTGAAGCGACTGGAGGAGGCGGGAGCGGTGCTGGTGGCGAAGCTCACCCTCGGGGCCCTGGCCATGGGCGACTACTGGTTCGGGGGGCGCACGCGTTGTCCATGGAACACCGAGAGCGGCTCGAGCGGTTCTTCGGCCGGTCCGGGCTCGGCCACCGCAGCCGGCTGCGTCGGCTTCGGTATCGGCACCGAAACGCGCGGCAGCATTATCTCCCCCGCCACCCGCAATGGCGTCAGTGGCCTGCGCCCCACCTTCGGCCGGGTCAGCCGATCCGGCGCCATGGCGCTTTCCTGGAGCATGGACAAGATCGGTCCCATTTGCCGGGCGGTCGAG
>JAUWTE010000035.1 GCA_030609765.1 Acidobacteriota bacterium | reverse complement strand
ATCTACTGGCAGCTCGTGCTCTCCATCGAGCAGGAGCGGATCCTGGCCGAGTCGATCGGTTCCTTCGAGGCCCATCTTGTCGACGCGCGAAATCGTCAGGAGGTGGGCTTGGCGGCCAGCAACGAGGCTCTTGCCGTGCAGACCGAGCGCGATCGGGCCGAGCTGCGACGCCTGTTGGTGGCCAGCTCGATGAAGACCACCCAGGACCAGTTGGCCGTGCTGCTGGACCTTCCTGTCGGCACGCGGATCGAACCCACCGACGAGCTGAACTTGGACGCCGCACCCGCGCTGAGGATCGAGGCCCTGCTGTCCTTGGCGCTCGAGCAGAGGTCGGAGCGGCAGGCGCTGAAGCAGAGGATCGCGGCCGCGGAGGCGAAGCTCGAAGGGGCCAGCGCGCTGAAGAAGCCGATCATCGCCATCAACGGAAGCATGAGCTATCTGAATCCCGACCGGCGCGTCGTGCCGCCGAGTGATGATTTTCGCTTCGCCTGGGATATCGGCATCGGATTGACCTATGACATCTACGAGGGTGGCTCGCGCAACGCGGCCGCCAACGCCGCGCTCGCCGAGCTCGACGCCACCCGCCGCCGCATCGAGGAGCTCGACCGAGCCATTCGGACGGAGGTCGTGCAGAGCTACCAGCACCTGGAGACGGCGAGGGACGCCATTGGGGTTTCCGAGCAGGCCATCACCTCCGCACGAGAAAACCTGCGCGTCACCAGGGACCTGTATCAGGAGGGGATCATCCCCTCCTCGGAGCGTCTGGATGCCGAAGTGGCGGAGCTGATCGCTGGGCTCGAGCTCACCGAGTCGAAGATTCAGGCCCAGCTCGCCCGCGCCAGCCTCCATCGGGCCGTGGGCCAATCATCTGACGGAGAATCGGGAGCTCAGTACTTCAAGGGCGACCAACTCCTCCCAACCGCGCAATCCCGCAACTTACCTCGATGAGCGAAGAAACCCAGAACAGACGGCTCGTTGTCGAGGCGAAGCACCTCGTCAAGCGCTTCGGCAAGTTCACGGCCGTCGACGACCTGACGTTGTCGGTGAACGAGGGCGAGGTCTTCGGCTTTCTCGGCAGTAACGGCGCCGGCAAGACCACCGCGATCCGTGTTTTCTGTGGGCTCCTGAAGCCCACCTCCGGCATGGCGAGAGTTCTGGGCATCGATGTCACGGACGATCCCGAGGAGATCAAGCGCCGAATCGGCTATATGAGCCAGCGTTTCAGCCTCTATGAGGAGCTCACCGTGCTTCAGAACCTGCGCTTCTTCGGCGGCGTCTACGGCCTGCGGGGAAAGGCCTACAAAGAGCGCGAGAAGTGGGCCATCGAGATGACCAACCTGCAGGGCAAGGAACACCTTCAGACAGGAGACCTTCCCGGCGGTTGGAAGCAACGCCTGGCCCTGGCCTGCGCGGTCATGCACCGGCCGAAGATTGTGTTCCTCGATGAGCCAACGAGTGGCGTCGACCCGATTTCACGGCGCCGATTCTGGCGCCTCATCGATGAGATGGCCGGTGAGGGCATCACCGTTTTCGTCACCACCCACTATCTCGACGAGGCCGAGCACTGCGATCGGCTCGCGCTCATGCACGCCGGCAAGCTGATGGCCCTCGGCACGGTGAGTGAGCTCAAGGAGGTGTTCTCCGACCGCGCTGTTCTCGAGGTCAAATGCCCCGACATCATCGCGGCGCTCGACCTGATGAGCGGTCAGGACTGGGTGCTCGAGACGTCGGTGTTCGGCACACGTATGCACGTGGTCGTGAGGAACGCCCAGGAAGGCAAGCGGCTGACGCTGCAACTCCTGGAAGGGAGCGGCAACGCACCGGTCGAAGCGCGAGAGATCGTGCCGTCTCTCGAGGACGTCTTCATCCACCACATCGAGAAGGAGGAGGCGGCCAAGTGAGGCGTACCTGGGCGATTGCCATCAAGGAGATCAAGCAGATCTCTCGCGATCCGATAACCCTCCTGATGCTCATCGGCGCGCCGATGCTCATGCTGGTGTTGTACGGGTATGCCCTCAACTTCGACGTCGAGGATGTCGCCCTGGCCGTGCAGGACCGTGACCTGAGCTCCGCGAGTCGCGAGTTGGTCGACCGGCTTATCGGCAGCAATCGTTTCGAGCTGGTCGCCACGCTGCCGCCGGGTTCCGACATCCAAGAGTTTCTTGACCGCGGCGACGCCGTTGCCGTTTTGATCATCCCGGAGCGATTCGGCCAGAAGCTGGCTGCGGGCGAAACATCGGAGGCACAACTCCTCATCGATGGCGTCGATTCCAACACCGCCACGACCGTGCTCGGCTATGTCAACGGCATCGCCGCCGGGATCAACGCCACCAGAGCCCGGGAGAGTCTGAGAGTCGAGGGCAACGAGCATCTTCTCTCGGCGATGATCAACTACCAGCCGCGCGTCTGGTACAACCCGGAGATGGTCTCGAGCCTGTTCCTGGTGCCGGGACTCATCGCCTTCCTGCTCATGTTCACGGCCGTCCTGTCGACGGCCCTCTCGGTGGTCAGGGAGAAGGAACGAGGCACCCTCGAGCAGCTGCGCGTCAAGCCGCTGCGCACGTCGCATATTCTGCTCGGCAAGCTGCTCCCCTACCTCGCCATCTCTTTGGCCGGCGTGGTGCTGATCCTGGTGGCGGCCCGGGTGCTGTTCGGGGTCGAGGTGCGGGGCCCCTACCCCGACCTCTTCTTGGCTACCTGCTTGTTCCTGGTCGGCGCCCTGGGCTGGGGGCTCCTGATCTCGACGATCGCGGATTCCCAGGCGGTCGCCTTCCAGATCGGTGTGCTCAGCGCCCTGCTGCCGACGCTCCTGTTGTCGGGGTTCCTCTTCCCGATTCGCAACATGCCCCAGCCGTTGCAGATCATCTCCTATATTTTGGTGCCGGCCCGTTACTACTTGGTGATTCTGCGCGGCATCATCGTCAAGGGATCCGACCTGAGCCCGTTCTGGGATCAGATGGCCTATATGGCGATCTACACCTTCGTCGTGCTGACCCTGGCGGCAGTGCGCTTCAAGCGTCAGGAGGGCTGAGCGTGTACGTACTGTGGAGGGTGATCGTCAAGGAGTTCCTGCAGCTCAGGCAGGACAAGCGCATCATTCCGACCGTGGTCCTCGGCCCTGTCGTTCAGCTCATCCTTTTCGGCTATGCGGCCAACCTCGACGTGGCGACGGTGCCCTTGCTTCTGGTGGACCAGGATCGCTCGGCAGCCAGTCGCGAGCTGGTCGACAACTTCGTGTCGTCGACCTACTTCGAGCTCATGGGCGTCGAGGACGCCGTGAAGGATGTCGAGCCGTGGTTGGTGGCTGGTCGAGCTGACCTGGCGTTGGTGATCGGAGCCGGCTACGGCAACGCGGTGGCTGCCGGAAGGTCGCCACAGGTGCAGGTAATCGTGGACGGTAGTAATTCCACAGCAGCCTCGCTGGGACTCGGCTACGCCAATGGAATCCTGCAGGCGGAAAGCGCCAGGCTCGTGGCGACTCGGCTACAAGCCGGCGAACGGAGCCTGATCGAGATCGTCCCGAGGGTTTGGTACAACCCCGATCTGAAGAGTCGCTGGTTCTATGTGCCGGCCGTTCTGGCGATGATCCTCATGATCATCACCATGGTGCTGGCCTCCATGGGAATCGTCCGCGAGAAGGAGATCGGCACCCTCGAGCAGCTCATGGTGACGCCGATCCGCTCCTGGCAGCTCATTGTCGGCAAGCTGTCGCCGTTCGCCGTACTCGGGCTGATCATCACCTTCCTGGTCACCGGGATCGCCGTGGGTTGGTTCGGAGTGCCCTTGCGCGGCTCCCTGATGCTACTGATCCTCATGACGATGCTGCTTCTGCTGAACACGCTCGGCCTGGGACTACTGGTATCGACCATCGCGAACAACCAGCAACAGGCCATGATGGGCTCGGCCTTCGTCGTCATGTTGCCGCAGATCTACCTGTCCGGCCTGATCTTTCCGATCGACAACATGCCGGAGGTAATTCAGTACATCACCTACGCCATCCCGCTGCGTTACTACGCGACCATTCTGCGCGGCATCTTCCTGAAGGGGGTGGGAATCGACGTGCTCTGGCCCGAAGCTCTGGCCCTCGCGGCCTTCGGCATCGGATTTCTGGCGCTGGCGTCACTACGATTCCAGAAGCGCCTGTAGATCGGCTCCCCCCACGTGTCTTCCCCTACTGGGCCGGGAGCCTGGCCACCAGTTCATGCCCCTTGATGCCCACACGGCCTGCAGCGGCTTCGATGGCGGCAGATGTCTCCGGCGACGAGCCGCCAACCTCGATGTCCGAGGCCGTGAGAATCGCCTTCTCGTACCAGTCGATCCACGCTTCCAGAATCAGAGCCTGTTCCGCCACCTCGGCGCCACCTTCAATGTCCTCGAGGCTGAGCTGGAGCTCGCTTTCGAGCCGCTTGATGGCGGCGGCCTCGACCATATTGACGATGTGTCGTGCCATGGCGCCGTCAGCGGAGGTCAGCACTAGGCCGAAAATCAGGGCTGACACCCCGACGTTCTTCAGGGTCGCGGCCGAGACCTTGTCGAGCCGGTCGCCATCGGTGTGATAGAAGGCGTCGGTGAAGTGCCAGAGCAGGACGGCCGGCACATCGGCTCTCAGGAAGGGCACGTGGTCACTGCCACCTTCGTAGGGATTCGTGCCCACCTGCCAGTTCGCCGATTCTCCCTGCCGGCGGCACAGGGCCAGGACGAGATCGTTGATGTAGTGGGGAAGCATCTGGTCGAGGGACATGCCCCGCCGCCCCGCGCCCCACTCCGTGTGCACGTCAACGCCCCGCGGCCAGACTGCCGAGGGGTCGGGCATCCTCTCGACCAGGAACGTGCCTCCGGTCAGGGCCGTGTCCTCACCGACCATATCGAGGCTCATGCCCCACAAGACGTCCTCCGCTCGCGCTGGATCATCGGCCAGATAGCGGGCCGTCGAGCTGATCTCATCGCCCCAAAGAAAGGTGATGGTGCGCTGGGGCGGATCCATGCCCTCTCGCAGAAGCTGCGCCAGCACCCTCGCCATCTCCGCCTGGGCACCGACACCGGAAGCGTTGTCGTTGGCACCCGGCTCCTGAACGTGAGCGCTGTAAACAATGCGCTCGCGAGGCAACGCGCTGCCGCGAACGTCGGCGACGATCGTCAGCTCCGGGGCTTCGTAGAGCTTGGCATCAGTCGCGACACGCACACGCACCGGGCCCCTGTCCAGAGCCAGAGCCTCGAGTAGGGCCGTCTTGGCCGCGTATGAAAGGCAGAGGCCCCAGGCCTGGCGCTCTTCATCCAGCGACACGCGACTGAAGACGATTGAATCTTGATAGACCTCGGGCTGGGTGTAGTCGGGCAATCTGTAGGAGAGAACTCCCAGGGCACCACGCTGCTGCACCGCCTCACGGAACAACTGGCTGACGCGGGCCTCTCCGAAAACGATCTTGCCCGCGACGTCCTTGCCTTCGAAATTCTCCGGCCGGCCCGGGCCCACGTAAACGAGGTCTGCTTCGACGCCACCCTCCGGAGTAGGGAACGAGTAGATGGCGAGCATGTTGCGGTTCGAGCCGAACTCGAGCAGGGGTTCGCTCTCCCCGACGATGGTGAGGCGCGCATCGACCGGCTCCCAGGCCGGCCGTTCCATCGGACGGCTCTCGATCCTGTAGGTCAGGGAATCGGCGGCCGTGGCATCGTCCTCCAGCACATAGCCGGCCTCCCGCAGAATCTCGGCTACCCGGTGGATGCTGGCGTCGAAGCCGCGGTTGCCGGGCAGGCGCCAGTGAGACTCCATGAAGCCGACGGTCTCGCGCGCCCTCTCGCCCGAGTAGGCGGATCGCACCTGCTCGAACAAGTGGTCGATCGTTGCCGTGGCCTCGTCAGGCTGGGCCGTGGCCTCTTCAGCCGGGACCGTGGTCTCGCGCGCCCGTGCTGGGATCGTACTAGAGGCCACGCCGGCACTCGCCGCCAGCACCATGAGAAGGCAGAGGGTAACTGAGGCAGAAATCATTCGTGAAGTTCCACTGCGTAGCATACTTCTGCCTCCGGTATTGTTGCTGGGGAGCACGATTCGATTTCACAGGCTCACAACGATTCGGCCACGGCCTGCTCAACCTTCAATTATCATGCAGGGAAGCTCGTTAAGCGATTCCTTGGTCGTCAATCGGCCCTCTTGCCTATCCATAGACTCTGCTTGGAGGCTCCAATGCTCCGAAGTCTCAGTATTCCTGCTCGCGGTACCGCTCTGATCGCTCTCGGGCTCTTGGTCTTGGGCGCCTCAGTCCTCGCCGGCTGTAGCCCGCAGGGAGAATCCGATCCAGCCGCGAACCAAGCAGGTGCCGGTCTTACCGCCTACTTCGACGCCACGATCATCGACGGCACAGGTGGCCCCCCTATCACTGAAGGGGTCTTGCTGGTGCGGGACGGCCGTATCGAGCGGGTCGGGTCGGCTGATGAAGTGGATGTCCCCGAGGCAGCAATCCTCGTCGACCTGAGCGGCAAGTTCGTGATGCCTGGCCTCATCGACACCCACGTCCACGTTGGTGGAACACTCGGGCTGGAGGGCGGCCACTACTCGACCGAGAACATCCTGCGGCAGCTAGGCCTTTACGCCCGCTATGGCATCACCACGGTCAACAGCCTCGGCGATGACCAGCCGGAGGCGATCGACGTGCGCGACAGCCAGAACACGGCCGCTCTGGATCGGGCTCGCATATTCGTTGGCGGAACGGTGGTTACCGGCGACACGGCCGAGGAGGCACTCGCCGTGGTCGAAGAAAATGCCGCCATGGGCGTCGACTGGATCAAGTTCCGCGTCGACGACAATCTCGGCACTGTCCCGAAGATGTCTCCGAGCGTCTATCAGCCGGTCATCGAGCGCGCCCATGAGCTCGGGCTGCCCGCGGCCGTACATGTTTACTATCTGGACGACACCAAGCTGCTGCTGGAATCGGGCATCGATTTCATTGCCCACA
This sequence comes from Acidobacteriota bacterium, assembly GCA_030609765.1. GTDB lineage: Bacteria > Acidobacteriota > UBA890 > UBA890 > UBA890 > CALAKE01. Next base: position 6,060 of record JAUWTE010000035.1, on the reverse strand, counting down.
GCGTCAGGGATGCCGAGTTCGACGAGGAGACCATCGGCCTTTTCGCGGGTCGCAACGCCTGCTATTCACCCACCCTGACGCGCGAGCTTTCGACGTTCGTCTACGAGGACACCCCTGACTTCTTCGCGGATCCATTCTTCCAGGCCGAGGTCGACGACGAGATCATCGCTCAGCTCTCCGACCCCGAGCGCCAGCAATCGGTAAAGGAGAACCGCGCTGCCCAGCTCTACAAGGAAGCACTGCCTACGGCGTCTGCGAACCTCATGGCTCTCACCAACGCAGGCGTGCGGATCGCCTTCGGCACCGACTCCGGACCGCCGGCTCGTTTCCAGGGCTACTTCGAGCACCTGGAGCTCGCCATGATGGCGGACGCGGGCATGACCCCGGCGCAGATTCTGAAGTCGGCGACCATCGATGCCGCGGCCTGCTTGGGCCTGGATGACGTCGGAACCCTCGAGGCCGGCAACTGGGCCGACTTCGTCGTGCTCGGCGCCAACCCTCTCGAGGACATTCTCAACACGCGGACGATCGAGGCGGTCTACATCGCCGGCAACCGCGTTTCCAGGCGGTAGTACGGCGGGCGCGGGAAGGACCAGGCAACGGCTAGCCGAGTAGCCAGTGGGCGATGAAGGCGCCTGAGTAGGCGAGCACGAACATGTAGGTGAATTGGATGATCGGCCACTTCCAGCCACCTGTCTCCTTGCGCACCACAGCCACCGTCGACATGCACTGAAGGGCAAAGGCGAAGAAGATCAGCAACGCCACTGCACCTCCAAGTGTCAGGTCACGCCGCAGCGACTCCTGCAGGCCAACCGAGTCTTCATTGGCCCCCTCAATGCCGTAGATCGTGCCCAGCGTGCCGACAATCACCTCACGCGCGGCGAGCGAGGTTACCAACCCGACACCAATCTTCCAGTTGAAGCCCAGGGGCTCGATGAGGGGCTCGATCGTGCGGCCCAGGGTTCCCACCATGCTTTCCTCGATCGGCGGAGTCTCGCCGTTCATCAGAGGCACTTGGGTGAGCACCCAAAGCAGCACGGTGACGGTCAGGATGACAGTGCCGATGCGGCGCACGAAGATCTTCGTGCGGTCGTAGAGGCGAAGGCTGATGGAGTGGAAGGTGGGGACCCGATACGGAGGCATTTCCATCACGAACGGGCTGCGATCGGCCCGCAGAATCGACGACTTCAGCAGCGCCGCGGTGAAAATCGCCGCGAGAAGACCGAGGACGTACAGGCCCAGAAGAGAGGCGGCTCGAGTGCCCAGGAAGGGGCCCAGCAACGGCCGCTCCGGAATGAACGCCGCGATCACTAACGTGTAGACCGGCAGTCGCGCCGAGCAGGTCATCAGGGGGGCGATCATGATCGTCGCGATCCGATCGCGCTTGCTCTCGATCGTCCGTGCCGCCAGGATGCCCGGCACCGCACAGGCGAAAGAGGAAACCAGCGGCAGGAACGATTTGCCTTGCAGGCCGACTTTGGCCATCGTGCGGTCGGCGATAAACGCCGCCCTCGCCATATACCCCGAATCTTCGAGCAAGCCGATGAAAAGGAACAGAAAGAGGATCTGCGGAAGAAAGACGATCACCGACCCAACGCCGCTCCAAATGCCATCCACCAGGAGGGAGCGTAGCCAGGGCACCGGCATGATCGACGCAATCCACCCACCGCTGATTGTCACCAGCACCTCGACCCCATCCATTAGGGGCTGGGCCACCGTGAAGATCGACTGAAACACGGCGACAACCACCGTGAGGAAGATGATCGGGCCGGCGACGGGATGCAGGAAGACTGCATCGAGCCGGCGCGTCCACTTCGGTGGCGCCGGCGAGCGGTAGTGCGCCTCTGTTCCGACCACTGCCGCCCAGCGCCGGCACTCGGGAGCATCGGAGATAACAGGCAGGCGCAGCACCGGAAGTTGCAGCAGATCGGGGGAGCCTATGACACCCTCGAGAAAATCGTAGATCGTCTCGAGTCCGTCGCCCAAGGTGGCACTGATCAACGTGACGGGGGCGCCCACTTGGCGGGCGAGAGCGACAACGTCCACATCGCCGCCACGGGCGTCAAGGTCGTCCCGCATGTTGAGAGCGATCAGCGTCGGCAGACCCAGGGCGAGGATGGGCGCGGCCAGCATCAGATGTCGCTCGAGATTGGTCGAATCGAGGATCAGAATGACCGCGTCGGGTTGCTCGAGTCCCTGCATCTCGCCAACCAGCACGTCGCGAGTGACCCGCTCGTCCTCGCTGTGAGCCGTGAGGCTGTAGACACCGGGGAGGTCGATGAGCTTGACCTCGAGGCCACCTCTGAGCTGCGCCCGGCCAACCCTCTTTTCGACCGTCACACCGGGGTAGTTGGCAGTCTTCTGGCGCAGCCCGGTGAGGCGGTTGAAAAGGGTCGACTTGCCGGAGTTCGGAGGGCCGACGAGAGCCACGAATCGGGGACGAGGGCGATCGGCGCGCCCGGCCAGGACGGATGGCGCCTGTCCGCCGGATCTCGGTTCAGGAGCCGGCTGGGTGTGATCGGCCTCGGGAGCGGCCGGCCCCGCGGAGCTCTGATCGCTCATTACCTGCTACTACTCGGAATCCTTGGTTGTCAGATACAGGTGTATGGCCGTTTCACGGCGCAGAGCGATCTCGCTTCCGTCGACCCGATAAACGCGAGGATCGCCACCCGGAGCACGCCTCGTCACTCGCACATGCGAACCCGGCAAAAAGCCCATCGTCATGAGACGTTGGGCCATATCATCCGGCAGGTCGAGGCGTTCCAGCACCCCCTCCTCGCCTTCCTTCATGCTGGCCAGGCTGCGTTTGATGTCCGTCATGATGCCGAGTGCTCCAAGCCGAGGTTTCCGGAATAGCGTACCAACGATGCTGCGTTACCGGTTGCTATCGAGCCGCTGTCTGTTTTCAACCTGTTTGCTAGCAGACGATTCGAGGGTCACCCTCCCCGAGTTAGTTCATTCTACCAGTACAGGTCGCCACCCTCGGCAACACGCGCTACTTGCTGGCGCCGATCGCCTCGAGCATCTCTTCGTTGGTGTCGAACTTGAACTCATCGACACCCTTGCTCGCGGCAACGGCCTTCTCGGCATCCAGGAGCTTGGTGTAGTCCTCGTTGCGAACGACGTACTTGTCGAGCGCGGCGAGACGGTCATGCAACGCATGGGTATCGAGCGATGCGGCCGGGCCGATCTGCTCGAGGTACTGCAGCACGGCCTTGGAGCCGTTCGTCCCGTCCTTGCGGGCGGCGCCCACCAGCCCATCGCTCGCCTTGCGCGACCAGCCAGCCAGGAAGATGTCTTCGAGAATCTTGCCACTCTCGTGGTCGTAGGCTTCGTACGACATCTCGTCGATGGGAAAGCGGGGCTCGGGGTTCTTGGAGAACTCGCTCCACTCGGTGGGCAGACCGAAGCTCTCGTCGACCTTGTCGCCAATGCAGAAGACGACCGAGTCGATCTCGACCTCATGAATGTTGCCGGTGCCCTGCGCCTTGGTGTCACCATTCTTCGGGACCAGAGTCGTTTCCTCGATCGTGATCGCCTTGAGCTTGCCGTCCTCGCCGATCATGCCCTTCGGGGAGGCAAGAAAGTCGAACTCGAAGCGGGTGTCGGAGACGGAGTCATTACCCTTATCGACGCCTTCCATGATGAAGGCCTTGGCGGCCTCGACATCCTGGTTGACGCCCTCCATCACCGGCACGCACTTGGCGAACTCTGCCTCGAATGCGTCGAGGTCCATGTTCTTGGCGAAGCTCCCGAACTCCTTGCGGGTCCATTTGGCTTCGGCCGGACCACGGCGCGCGAAGCAAATCACAGAGTCGATCTTCAGATCGCGGATCATCCAGCGGGCGATGTCGCACATGACGTTGCCGATGCCGATGATCGCCGACTTGCGGCCGATCTTCATGTCGTTTGTAGCGAAGGGAGGCAGGTGGTTGTAGTGATAAACCACGTCCTTGGCGTGATAGACGCCCTCGAGATCTTCGCCCTCGAGGCCGAGCCACTTCGTGCCCTGCGCGCCGGCCGTGACCATGATCACCTGGAAGCCGAGGTCGCGCAGGTCGTCAAGTGAGAGGTCGCCCTCGGCGCCAACCGTGACGTTACCGAAGTACTCGATGCCAGGTTTGCTCAAGATCTTGGAGAACTGCTTGCGCAGCCCGTTCTTCATCTTGTGCTTGGAGTGGTAAATGCCGTACTCGGCGAGCCCGCCGGGCTTGACGTCACGGTTAAAGAGGGCGACATGGGCGCCCTGGTCTGCCAATTCCGAGGCGCCGTAGAGGCCTGCAGGCCCAGCACCGACTACTGCCACGAGGTATCTGCTATCGGGGGACAAGACACTTCCTCCAGATCAAGATCTTGGGAGATCTAGCCCAATGGATTCTCAGGCTAGGCGGGATGCCCAAAGTTGGTGATGAGCATCCGATTATAGTCCCCGCTCGGCCTGGAGGGAAATCGAGGATGTAGGGCCGGGAGGGCTGTTCGGAAGGAAATCGAGGATGGTTGCCTGGGGGATCTAGCCGCCGCGGTTGCGGAGCTTCACCTGGGTGAAGATCCGCATGCCCTCGAAGCTCTCGGCCACCAGGTGATCCTCTGCATCCTCGAGCGACAAGTCGATCATGATGAGGCGCAGGGCATCACGCTGCGCGGCGGAAAGCGGTCCGCCACCGGCAATCAGCTCGGCACCGTTTTCGTCGAAGAAGCGGAACACGGGGCCGGCCGCAACGAGGTTGTCCACGACGACCTGATCGCTGTACTCGTTGTTCCAATTGGCTCCGTCCCAGCAATCGACATCACGCAGCAGCTGAGTGCCCTGGACCTTGTAGGTGATGCGCTCGGCGCCCCCCTCAGCGGCAGTCTCATAGCCGGCCCCGCAGGGTGGCAGAATGCTGCCACCGTCGATATCAGCGGCAAAAACCACCTGGGTCGCGCTCGCCACTTCCACAGCCTCGGGTACGTTGTCGATATTGCTGCCCGCCATGCGCAGCTCGAAGGCGAGGCTGTCGACCGCGGTTCTCGCCTGCTGCAGAAGAGCCATGGCGTCCTGCTGGGCGTCGAAGGTGCCTTGTGTCTGGACCAGGACCGTGTACAGGCCCGTCAGTAGGAGTGTCATTACCGTGAATGAGACGAGAAGCTCGACCAGGCTGAATCCGGAATCACTGCCGGCGCCGCATTTCATCGTCTTTGGTCTCTCGGTCATTCTCCCTCCCAAGCGTTCGTACTGACTCCTGAGCGTTCGCACATCCCTGTTTGGAGCCCTAGGACTCGGCCACCAGCGTCACCAGCAAGGCATCCTTTGCTGGACCCACGGTAGCCAGGGGCGAGACGACTCGCACGCTGAGCACCTTGCCCGATGCGACGTCCTGGATCTGCCAGCGCCGGCTGTAGTCCGGTGCTCCGTCTCCGTCAACGTCGGGGGCATCGAAGTATCCGGCTGCCTCAACGGCTGTCGAGCCGCCCGCCATCAAGGTGTCATAGTCGGTGTTCTTGAGCTCCTCGAGCTTGTGCTCCGCGAGCACGGTGGCAGCGGTCAGGTCCTCCGAGACACGGTGCGCCAGCATCCCGAAGCCAACCATCTGGGCAATCCCCAGCATGATCATTGTAACGGTGAAGAGCGCCACCACGGACTCGATCAGCGTCATACCTAGCGGGTCGAGGAGAGCCTGATCGTTCGTGCCGAAGCGAATGTGATCTCTGCTCATGGTTGTCCAATTCCCAGGCTGACTGTCAGCAAACCTCTCTATTCATCTCCATACGTTAACGTAACTCTTTATAAGTTTGCGAGACAAAAAGTTCATTATTATTAGTCATTTTTAACTTACAAACCATAGTATTGAGATATTATAGTCAGACTTACCTATTTATGCATAGTATCGATGCCTATAAGATATCTACAGTGTCTTAAGTATACCTACAGCTCTGAAAACCTCGAAAAAGTTGTGGTACCTCCGTTAAAAGGAGTGAAAGTCAACATCACACAGTTGTATAAGGATAGATGGTGACTGGATATGTACAGGGGGATTTCAAATGACAATCAGGAATAGTCAAAGCTGGCGGCCGATCTGT
>JAUWTE010000187.1 GCA_030609765.1 Acidobacteriota bacterium | reverse complement strand
GTCCGTGGTCAGGAGCGCCTGACCGCTCCTGTCGGCGATGGTCGCAGGAGCCAATTGCTTTGCCACTTGGGCAACATCGCGCAGCGCACCACCGGGGTGGTGCATTGCGATCCGAGAACCGGTCGAATCGTCGACAATCCGGAGGCCATGAAGCTCTGGGGCCGCGAGTACGAGCCGGGTTGGGAGCCGAAGGTGTAGAGCCATGAACGAGCATTCCCGCCGCAGGTTTCTCGAAATGGCCGGCCTCGGGACGGTCGGCTTTGGGGCACTCGGTCTCACCATCTCTGGGTGCGGGGGCGAATCGGCCACCCCAGGAGAGTCGGCGGGCGGCGATGCGAATGCTGCCGGATCGGCAGCCGCCGGCGCTGCTCGCGGATCGGCGCAAACGCCGGTGAGGCTGGGGGTAGCGAGCTATTCGCTACGCGAATTCCCCCGTGATCAGGCGATCGAGGCGATCCAGGAGATCGGGGCAAAGTACGTCAACATCAAGTCGTTCCATCTGCCCTACGAGAGCACGCCGGAGGAGCTCGCTGCCGGTCGCCAGGCCTTCGAGGCGGCGGGCCTTCAGATCGTCGGGGGCGGCACGATCACGCTGCAAACCGACGATGACGACGACATCCGCGCCTACTTCGAGTACGCCAATGGAAGCGGCATGCCGCTCATGGTCATCGCGCCTACAGCGCAGACCCTGCCTCGCATCGAGCGGTTCGTCATCGAATATGACATCAAGGTGGCGATCCACAATCACGGGCCCGAGGATTCCCACTTCCCCGGCCCGCAGGACGCGCTACCGGTCATCCAGGACATGGATCCCCGCGTCGGCGTGTGCGTCGACGTGGGGCATACGACCCGCACCGGAATCGACATCGTCGAGGCGATCGCGCTGGCCGGCGACCGCGTGCTCGATCTGCACATCAAGGACCTGCGGGACCTGAACGACAAGGGAAGCCAGTGCATCGTCGGCCAGGGGGCTATGCCGATACCGGAGATTTTCCGGCAGCTCGAGGCGATGGGGTACACGGGCTATGTGAACCTGGAGTACGAGATCGATGGCGCCAACCCAGTGCCCGGTATGGAGCAGTCCTTCGCCTACATGCGCGGCGTGCTGGCGGGTCTGCATGTGTAGCAAGCTGTGGCAGAACCGTGTTGGGGCTGCATGGGTGAGGCGAGTTCCTGTCGGCGCAACAAGGAGAGAGTCCAATGCAAGACGAACACCTCGATCGTGATGGTCAGCCCGAAATCCAGCAGGTTCGACCCGACACACCGCCGGCTCCGCAAGGAGCGCCCGCACAGCCGTCGGGCCGTTCGGTGTGGCCCGTTATTCTGGGAGTCATTGCCCTTGTCTTCGGTTTGGCCGGCCTCTTGAGCAACTTGTTAGGCGCGGTCGTGCCCATTTTCCTGGAGGGATTCGTATCGTCCCTGACCGGAGAGCTGAGCGGCGAAGCCGAGGAGACGGTTCGCGCAACCATGGAAGTCACCCGGGCTTGGAGGGGCTGGACCATCGGCCTCGGGCTCATCGGGGTATTGGTGTCCGGGCTGCTATTCGTCGGCGGCATTTTGCTGCTCATGCAGCGCGCCGTGTCCCTCCAGCTTCTGAAGGTCTGGGCGCTGACGCGGATGGTCATGGTAGTGGTCGCGGCGTTCGTCGGGTTCCGCGTTCAGCAACAGACCTTCGAGGCGTTGCGCGACACGATGGGCGCCGAGATGGGCCAAATACCGGCAGGATTCCTCGGTGTCACCGCCATGTTCGGAACGGTCTTCAGTCTGCTCTTCGGCTGGGCATTGCCCGTGTTCTTCCTCATCTGGTTCGCGCGGCAGGCGATCAAGGACGAAGTCGAGGGTTGGATGTGAGTGGCAAGCTCGGATCCTTTCTGCTCTCTCTATGCCTATTGGCTTGCCCCGCGCCGGAATCCTCGGACTCCGATTACACGCGAGCTGAGCCTGCCCTTCCAGCTACAGGTCCCCTGGCAGCTAGTGAGCGTCCCAACATCCTGTGGATCATCGCCGAGGACATGGGTCCGGACCTGGGCGTCGACGGCACCCCCGAGGTCCGCACCCCCAACCTCGACCGTCTGGCGTCACTCGGCATGCGCTACACACACGCCTTCACCACCAGTCCAGTCTGTTCGCCCAGCCGCTCGGCCTTCAACACGGGTATGTACCAGTTCACGATCGGGGCGCACAACCATCGCTCGCATCGTCGCAACGATCCATCGCCTTATCCATTCCCGCTGCCCGATGGAGTGCGTCTAGTCTCGGATTGGCTGCGGCAGGCGGGCTACTACACCGCCAACGTGGTGCACTTCCCCGAGGGCGTCGACTTCGAAGGCACCGGGAAGACCGACTGGAACTTTAGCTACGAGGGCGACCCCTTCGATAGCGACGACTGGTCGGACCTGAAAGCCAACCAGCCCTTCTACGCCCAGGTCAACTTCCCTGAAACCCATCGCGGCCCTGAATGGGACGAGGCCCACACGAGGATCGATCGACCCGCCGGCCCCGACAGGGTCGCAATTCCGCCGTATTATCCGGACCATCCCGTGACGCGCGCGGACTGGGCACAGTACCTCAACACCGTGATGGCGCTCGACAGGAAGGTGGGCGTCGTCCTGGAGTTGCTCGACAGTGAAGGCCTGGCTGACAACACGGTGGTGATCTTCATGGGCGACCACGGCCGCGCCATGGTGCGCGGCAAGCAATGGCCCTACGACAGCGGCCTGCGTGTACCTCTCATCCTGTACTGGCCGGAATCGATTGCCGCGCCGCAGCAGTACGAGCCCAGTGGCATCAGCGACCGGCTGATTAGCGCCATCGACGTGACGGCAACAACTCTGGCCATCGCCGGCGAGCACCGGCCCCAGCGCATGCAGGGCCGCTTTTTTCTCGGCCCGGAAGCCGACCCACCTCGGGACTACGTCTTCGGAGGACGCGATCGGGGCGACGAAACAGTCGACCGCGTCCGCACCGTCCGTTCTGCGCGCTACCGCTATATCCGCAACTTCATGCCGGATCGGCCGTACCTTCAGACGAATCGCTACAAGGAGGCCTTCTATCCGGTGATCTGGGTCATGCGCGTGCTGTACGCGGAGGGCTCGCTCAGCCCTCCGCAGGCTCGGCTCATGGCTCTGACGCGGCCCTCGGAGGAACTCTACGACCTCGCCAACGATCCGTTCGAGATCAACAACCTCGCCGATTCCCCCGAGCACCAGGAGATCCTGCAAACGATGCGCGCAGAGCTGGACCGCTGGATCGAAGAGGCGGACGATCAGGGGCGCTATCCCGAGAACCCGGCGGTGGCTGAGTATTACGAGGAAAGAATGAAACAGCTTTACGACGCACGGATCGAGATTCTGCGCGAGCAGTGGGGCTTTAGATGAGGCCGCCCCGCGGGCTCCAGAACGAACAAACTCCAGGTGCCGGCCAGGCGCCCGATCTCAGGACGACCCGAGGAGATGGCCAATGAGCTCAACGCCGGTATCGCGTCGAGAATTCCTGGTGGGCAGCAGCTTGATCGCAGGCTCTGTGATGGGTTCGCGAGCGTTTGCTGTTCTTCCCCAAGTGCCCCGAATGAAGGTGGCCCTCGTCGGAACGGGCGTTCGCGGCGTCAACATGTGGGGACGTGACGTGGTCCGCGACTATCCGGCTGAGGTCGAGTTCGTCGGTCTCTGTGACATCAACCCGGGTCGCCTCGCCTTCGCCAAGGACTACATCGGCGTGGCCTGCCCTACCTTCACCGACTTCTCGCAAATGCTCGAGACGACGAGCCCCGAGCATGTGATCGTCACCACGATGGACTCCACCCACGACGAATTCATCGTCGAGGCGTTGGAGCGTGGCTGTAACGTGATCACCGAGAAGCCGATGACCACCGATGAGGTGAAATGCCAGGCGATCCTCGACGCCCAGGAGCGCACCGGCCGGAACATCACGGTAACCCACAACTACCGTTATGCTCCGCACCGCCGGCGCATGAAGGAGCTCCTCATGGAGGGGAGAATCGGCCGCCTCACCTCGGTCGACTTCCACTGGTATCTCGATACCTACCACGGCGCTTCCTACTTCCGCCGCTGGCACGGCAAGAGACGATTCTCGGGCACGCTCTTTGTGCACAAGGCCTGCCATCACTTCGACCTTCTCAACTGGTGGATCGATTCCGAGCCCGAGCTCGTCTATGCCCAGGGGGCCCTCGAGCATTACGGCAGCAACAACGACTTCCGCCACACCAATTGCCGCGGTTGCCCGCACCAGGCGCGATGCGCGTTCTACTGGGACATCAACACCGACCCGCACCTCGTTGACCTCTACGTGAAGAACGAGCAATACGACGGCTACCTTCGCGATGGCTGTCTGTGGTCGGAAGAAATCGACATCTACGACAAGATGGGAGCGCAGATTCGCTATGCCAACGGCGTGCAGGTGAGCTACTCGTGCACGACCTACTCTCCGTACGAGGGCTACCGCATCGCTTTCAACGGCACCGAGGGGCGCCTCTAGGCCTGGGTCCATGAGCAGCAACCCTGGCCGAGGGAGGACTTCGACGAGCTGCGCGTTACCGACAATTTCGGCGAAACGGAGCTCATCCGCATTCCCCACGGCAGCGGCGGGCATGGCGGCGGCGACACCCGCATGCAGGATTTCATCTTCAAGAACCCCAACGCGCCCGATCAGTATCACCAGCGTGCGAATGAGCGTGATGGGGCGATGGCGGTTCTGATCGGCATCGGGGCGCGAAAGAGTGTCGAGAGCGGCGAGCCGGTTCGCATCGCCGACTTGACCACGCTGGTGCCGCGAGCCAAGCGCACATGAAGGAGCGCCTTCAGGCCAGACTCGCGCGTGCCAGGCCGCAGCTCAGTGAGTTGTCGCGAGCGGAACGGGATCCATCGGGCATGCAGAGCCTCGACTGGATCGTCATCACCGTCTACATCCTTGTCGTAACCGGCATCGGTGTTTGGGCGGCGCGCCTCGTTCGCAATCCAGAAGACTTCTTCATGGGCGGGCGCCGCTTCCGCAAGACATTCATGACGTTCTTTGCCTTCGGCGCGGGCACCCATACCGACCAGGCCGTGTCGGTGGCGTCGAAGACCTACACCAACGGCCTGTCCGGCATCTGGCTGCAGTGGATCTGGCTATTCGCCACCCCCTTCTACTGGCTGATCGCGCCGGTGTTTCGGCGCATGCGCGCGCTGACTACGGGCGACTACTTCGAGCTCCGCTACTCGCCGTCGGTGGCGTCGCTGTTCGCCGGGGTGGCCATCCTGCAGCTCATCGTCAACATCGCCACGATGCTGAAGGGCAGCGGAGCGATGATCACCGCCGTGAGTGGCGGCGCGGTGAACGAGACGCTGGCCATCGTCACGATGACCATCCTGTTTACCGTGTACGGCGTGGCCGGCGGGCTCTCGGCGGCTATTCTCACCGACTTCCTGCAGGGCATCCTTACGGTGGTCCTGTCGTTCCTGATTCTGCCCTTCGCCCTGCAGGCGGTGGGTGGCCTCGCCGGCCTGCGCGCCACCATCGACGACCCGATGGCCTTCGCCCTGGTGGCAGCCGGCGACATCACGCTCTTTTACATCGCAGTGGTGGCATTCAACGGGCTGGTCGGAAACGCGACGCAGCCGCACACCATGGGGGTTTGCGCGGCCGGCAAAACCGAGATGGACGGTCGGGTGGGCTTCGCCTACGGCAACATGCTCAAGCGCATATGCACGGTCGCGTGGACCTTCACGGGCTTGTGCGCCATTGCCCTGTACCCAGGCATGACCGATCCGCAGATGATCGATCAGACCTACGGATTGATGGCTCGCGATCTTCTGCCCTTGGTGGCGCCCGGCCTCCTGGGCCTATTTCTCGCCTCGATGATCGCCGCCGTCATGTCGTCCTGTGACGCATGGATGATCTCTTGCTCGGCGCTCTTCACGGAAAACATCTACCGGCCCTTCATTGCGCCGAAGCGATCCGGCGCCCACTACGTTTGGGTCGGACGAGTCGTGGCAGTCGTGGTGGTCCTTTTCTGCATCGGCTATGCACTGTACTTGGAAAGTGTGATCACGGGGCTGGAGACCTTTTGGAAGGTACAAGCGCTCATGGGGATTCCTTTCTGGGTGGGAATCTTCTGGCGGCGGGCGACGCCGGCCGGGGCATGGGCCTCGACGCTGGTGGCGTTCTTCGTCGCCCTGTTGACGGCGAACGTCTTCGCCGGCGTGTTTGACGTCAACGCGTTCGCCCAGGCGCACCTGCCCGCGTACACGGTCTACCAGGGAGAGTTGCGACTGCCCTTCCAAATGCTGGCCTACCTGTCCTGCGGCTTCGTCACCCTGATCGTGGTGAGCCTTCTCACCCGGCCGGTCGATCGTGCGCGACTCGATCGCATGTACCGCGCGCTGTACACGCCGGTGAACGAGGGGGAGGGTCCCCCCACCGCACCCTTCGAGGTGCCTGCTGGCTCAAAACCGCAGCCGACCGCGAAGATCATCGATCACCCCGACCTCGAGATTCGCTATCCGAGCTTTGTTGGCTGGTCGGGCTTCATG
>JAUWTE010000012.1 GCA_030609765.1 Acidobacteriota bacterium | reverse complement strand
GATCGAAAACGTGGATACCGGCAGCGCCTCGTGGGGCCTTGCTGATGCGAGAATGGAGGCCGGAGAGGATCGCCAGGGAACAGCGTGAGGCACCAGCCACGCAGACAGCACGAGGATGGCGACAACCCCTGTCCCGACACCGAGCGCCCTGCGTCTCTTCATCTCGACCTCCGCGTTTTACCGGTAATGGAGCGGAGTGTACCATCGGCGCACGATCGAACCGCAGCTTCCCACGGTGCCACCGTCGTGACCACACGAGACATTCAAAGCGGTGTTCTGATTGCCTTCGAAGGAATCGACGGCTCTGGAAAGTCGACGCAGGCACGGCGCCTCTGCTCGGCCCTACAAGAACGCGGGCTGAGCACGCTCCTCCTGCACGAGCCAGGCGATTCCGAATACGGAGACAGGATTCGCCAGCTCTTCGAGCACGGTCGCAACGTATCCCCCGAGGAGGAAATGCGACTATTTCTCGAGGACCGCCGCATCGACGTTCGTGACAACATCCTTCCGGCACTGGAGTCCGGGAGCGTCGTGGTCATGGATCGCTACTATTTTTCATCCATGGCCTACCAAGGAGCGCTCGGTCTCGATCCAGAGCTCATACGCGAAAAAAACGAAGAGTTCGCGCCGCGCCCTGACCTGACGCTGATTCTCGACGTCATCCCCGACACCGGGGTTACGCGCATCCGAGCGCGCCGTGATGTGCCGGACTCATTCGAGCGGGTTGACTACCTGCTGCAAGTACGCGAGATATTCCTCACCTTCTGCAGTGACGACGTCGTGCGTGTCGACGCCAGTGGTGATTTGGATACTGTGCAAGAAGAGATTCAGGAGCTGGTAGGGAAGCTGCTGTCGACTCGCGGATTGCTGCTAGGCGCCCGCTAGCTGCACCCTTGGCGGCGTAACCAGACCCACCACACTTCCACCACGGCCTGCTAGAGCATGCGCAGCTCATCGAAGATGCCCGACAGATCCGCAATTGGTCGGCCCTGATCATCGGCGATTCGACGGCGGCTCGGTGGCTCGGTGCGGTATGAAGGGATGCGATGGGCGATGCGCTCGCCGAACGTGCTGACGGCGCGATTATCCAGGAAGATCCCCGCCGGAATCTGCTCGCCCCACTCGTGCGCCTTCTGGGTAAAAGCATTGATCCTGGCGAAGACCGCCACGTCGTCCATCTCCTCGGTAATGACCGGGTCGTAGCCTTCGTCCTGCAAGTTGTAGACGCGCGGCATGCCGCTGGATAGATCTTTCCCGGCATACCAGTCCTTGGTGTAGAGATTGTTGTACGTCGGGCAGGGTTGCAGGACGTCGAGGTAGGAGAGCCCCGGGTGCTCGATAGCCTGGATCATCAACTCAATCAGGTGCTTGACGTTGTACGAATAGCTGCGGCCGATCCAAGTGAAGCCTGATGCCATGGCCAGCATCAGCGAGTTGATCTGGCCCTGCATGTTGGGTTGCGGCAGGCTCTTGGTCTGCATGCCGAGCGGCAACGTCGGTGCCGCCTGCCCCTTGGTGAGGCCGTAGACGGCGTTGTTGAACAGAATGTAGGTCATGTCCACGTTGCGGCGGCCGGAATTGACGAAATGGGCGGCGCCGATGCCCATGCCATCGCCGTCACCACCGACTCCGACCACAGTCATTTCAGGGTTAGCCAACTTGATGCCCGTGGCGAAGGGCAGCATCCGACCGTGCATGGTGTGGACGCCATACACCGGAAGGTAGTAGTGCGTCTTGCCGGAGCAGCCGATACCAGCGACCACCGCAACCTCGTAGGGCTGTCGTCCCAACCGGGCCAGAGATTGCTGCAAAGCGCTCAGGATGCCGAAGTCACCGCAGCCGGGACACCAGTCGACTGGGTACGGAACCTGGAAGTCCTTGGCCGTCACCTTCTTCGAGTCTTTCGTTGCCGTCGTCATTGTCGTGTCTCGCTGCCGGTGTCCTGGCTCTGGACACCGGCTCAGGCCCCACCCTGCTACTCGTAGGGGTTGCGCAGCACCATGCGTTGCTCCGCTTCGCCGCCGAGGATCTCGTTGAAGGCTCCGTAGAGCTCGCGTGCCGACATCGGCCTACCGTTGTACTTCACCACCAGGTGCTCACACGCACGGCCGGTATGTTGGCGCAGTGCCTGGGCTAGCTGCGCCGAGAAGCTCGCCTCCACCGCTACCAGCGGCGCGGCGCTGTCGATGAGCCCGGACAGTTCGTCGGTGGGAAAAGGGCTCATGAGGCGCACCTGTAGTAGCCGGCCCTCGACATCATCGGCCTTCAGCATCTCCAAGGCCTCGAGAATTCCACCCTTGTTGGAGCCCCAGCTCAGCACCGTGAAAGCTGCCTCACGATTCCCATACACCTGGAGCTTCTCCCCGAGAGGGATCTAGCTTGCTGCGAGCTCCAACTTGCGCATTCGCTTCTCCATCTGTTCCTCTCGAACGACGGGATCCTCGGTGACGCGACCGGTCGCCGTGTGCTCGCCTCCAGTGGTCCAGTGCGTGCCCCCCGGAGTGCCGAGCAGTGGACGCGGCGACACTCCTGACTCAGTGGGTTGGAAGCGTGGAAAGTCGCCACCGTCCGGGTTGTCACGTGCGGGGTCCGCGATTTCGCCGCGCTCGATCTGAATGGAGGCGAGGTCGAACGGCGGCACGGTCTGCGTCTGGCTCGAAAGAGCCTTGTCGATCAAATGGATCACCGGGGTCTGATAACGCTCGGCGTAGTTAAAGGCCTGGGCCGCGTCGTAGAAGGCCTCGGTCAGATCACTGGAAGCCATGACGATGCGGGGAAAATCTCCATGGCCTCCGTATAGGGCTATGTTCAAGTCACCCTGCTCGCTGCGCGTCGGCAGCCCGGTAGAGGGGCCGCCGCGCTGATATAGCGTCACCACGACGGGGGCTTCGTTGATACCAGCCCAACCCAGTCCCTCCGTCATGAGCGAGAGCCCGGGGCCCGAGGTGGCCGTGGCGCTGCGAGCTCCGGTCAGGGATCCGGCAGCAGCCATCCCGATGGCGGAAATTTCATCCTCGGTTTGCACGACAATCACGGATGCAGGCTCGCCGTCCAGCGTTGCGAAATTCTCGTGCGCTTCGAGAAACACACTCTCGTCTGTCGCCGGACTGATCGGGTAGTAGGGCTGGAAGGTGAGGCCGGCAGCCATCTTGCCGAGAGCAATGGCCTGGCTACCGTTCAGGAGAATGCGCGGGTCACGGATCCCGGTGGCGAGCAACTCGAGGCCGAATGCGGAGGTGTCGAGGTTGTCGTGAACGAACTCGTAGGCCAAGCTGACCGCCGCGACGTTCATGTCGATGATCTTCTGCCGCCCCGGCCAGGTCTTGGCCAAGGCCTCATGAACGTACTCAATCTCGTAGCCGACCAGGGCACAGGAAACTGATACCGCCAGCGTGTTCATCGCGCGAGCGGCGATTGGCTGTGGCGCCCCGAGCCGTTCGGCGAGGATCTCGACGACCTCGGCGAAATTGATCCGGAAGGTATTAACTCCATGGCCGCGTGCATACTCGAGGGTACCTGCTGTGCTCGCCGGGAGGCCATGCTCCTCGAGCATCGTCGCCAGGTCTCGGGCGGCCCGTGGATCGAGGTAGGTGATCTTGTCGAGAGGAGTGTCTTCGTCCTTTGCCGAAAAGACGATCGCGCCGCCCTCGACGACCGAATTGAAGTGCCTGGCCAGCGATTCCGCCTCGAAGGTCGTCAGCAGATCGACACGGTCTCGATGGCAAGTGATCTCGGCATCCGAGACGCGCACGTCGTAGTAGCTGTGCCGCCCCATGATGTTGGAGTAGTACTCACGACGGCCGAAAACATTCAGGCCGCCCAGGGCGCACGCACGCGAGAAGATCCCGGCGGCGGAGTCCACACCACTCCCCTGAGGGCCGCCTACTCGCCAAGCAAGTTGATGCCGAGTGTCATTCACGGTCTTCAATCGACGGTCTCACCTCGAGCCGGCGTGTCAGCAGCAGGCGCCGAGGCGATACGCGGATGCATTGTCCTGCGTCAGAGCGGAATCGGGTAACGGGATACCGGCGGGATCACCCGCCGGCAACCGTTAAGAATAAGGTGTCGGAGCATGCGAGGCTAGCCTGCGGTGGGCAACCCTGCAGATGAGCCCATGGCGGCGCAACCCTCCGGGGTCACAAGTCCTACCTATCAGATCCACCACACTCTCACCACGGCCTGCTACCTATTGATGGTTTCCTGTCCAGCCGAGGCCGCGAACGACGCGCCCCGGAGTGGCGCCGGTGTGTTCGCCGTCCCTCAGGACGTGGGCGCCGTTGACGAAAACGTGCAGCATGCCGGTGGAGTACTGGTGTGGCTCCTCGAAGGTGGCGTGATCGCTGATCGTGGCAGGGTCGAAGACTACGACGTCGGCGAAGTTGTTGATCTTGATGAGGCCGCGATCTTTGATGCCGAGATTGGTGGCCGGGAAGAAAGTGAGCTTTCGAATTGCCTCTTCCAGCGGAATGATCCCCTCGTCACGCACGTAGCGACCGAGCAGTCGGGCGAAATTGCCATAGGCCCGCGGATGCGTGCTGGTCTCGAGGAATACTCCTTCAGTGGCGAGAGAACCGGCGTCGGAGGCGAACGAGACCCAGGGCAACGCGACCTGCTTGCGGATGTTTTCCTCGCTCATGAGGAAGTAGACGACCTGCACGCGCGTGCCATCCTCGACCACCAGGTCCATGGCGGTCTCTGCCTCGGTGGTTCCCCTCTCCATGGCCACCTCGGCGAGCGTCTTGCCGGCGTACTTACGTAGGTCGGAGTTCTGGAAGCCGACGAGCAGGGTGCCGCTGGCGCCGGCGGCGAGAAACAGGTTCTCCCACTCGTCGGTGGGGGTCACCATCTCCCGTGCTACGCGAGCGCGAATCTCCGGATCCTTGAGACGTTCGGCCCAGGCGTCGTAGCCACCCTCCTGCACCCAGGGGGGCATGGCCGCATCCAGACCCGTCGAACCGGCGGTGTAGGTATACATGTCGGCGGTGATGCGCTGGTCGTCATTGCGGGCGTATTCGACCTTGGTGATCACCTCGTCCATCTTTGACCAGTTCGACTCGCCACCTGCCTTCAGGTGATAGATCTCCGCCGGAACGCCCGCGACCTTCGAGATGTGGAGCAGCTCATCGACCGACTCGAGCAGGCGATTGCCCTCGCTGCGGAGGTGCGAGATGTACATCCCTCCTGTGTCCGCGACGACCCGATTGAGCGCGATCAGCTCGTCGGTGCCAGCGTAGAAAGCCGGCGCGTAGATCAGCGAAGAGCCGACCCCCCTGGCGCCCTCCTCCATTGCCTGGCGCACCAGCGCCTGCATCCGCGCCAACTCCTCCGGCGTCGGGGGCCGGTCCTCGTAGCCGATCTCGTGGATGCGCAAGGTGGTAGCGCCCACGAAGGAAGCGATGTTGGGTGCCACGCCCTTGGCCTCGAGGAACTCGAGGTATTCGCCGAGGGTGGTCCAAGGCACTTCCAGCTCACCGCTCGGGCTGAGAGCGAGGCCCGCGGCAGCGGCCTCGGCAGAACCGAATGTGGCAATCCATCCATCGACCATCTCCGCCTTCATTGCATCGTTGAGCGGGCCCATCGACCAGCCCTCTCCGAACACCTCGAGAGTCACCCCTTGGCGGATATCGCTCTGCGAGCGGCCGTCGATGATGAGCGACTCCGTGGCCCAGCTCAGCATGTTGACGAAGCCGGGTGCGACAGCAAGACCCGTGGCATCGACCTCAACGACGCCACGGGCGTCTTCGCTCGGTCCCACGGCGACGATCCTGTCGCCATTGATCGCGACATCTCCGACGAATGGCACACGGCCGGCGCCGTCGTAGATCGTCCCGTTGCGGATGAGAACGTCGTACTGAGGCCCTGTTGGGCCCAGGCACGCGACCGCGAGCACCACAAGACAAAAGGCGAGTGAAAGCAGAACGATGCGGCGAGCCATGCGACCTCCTTGGGGCCTACCCGGGGCTTGTCGACCTGTTGAGAAGCCTCGGCTTCGAGCAGCGAAGACGCTTCTGATACCGATACCCATACGATGAACGCGGCTTCCCTGCAACGGACTGTGATGAGAAATAGTAGCTACGGTCCTTGCGTGGTGATATTAAAGTGATATCATTTCAATATCACCTCGGGCTTGCAGCTCCCCGGGGGCCCGGCGCCAGAGATCGCCATGGGTCCTTGGGCAACAAAAGGAGGAAACGGATGATTAGGGAAATCGAACGCAAGGCCGCGTCCGGTTATTCGATGCTCGCCGTGCTGTTGCTTATCACGGCGGGGTTCATCTATGCGCTGGTGCGGATGATCGCGGCGGAGAACGTCTTGGGCATCATCTTCTCCATCGTGGTCCTGTCGTTCCTCATAGTTCTCTACTTCGGCTTCTTCATCGTCAATCCGAACGAAGCCAAGGTGCTGCAGTTGTTCGGCAAATATGTCGGCACCGCAAGAGAACCGGGCCTCAGATGGGCCAATCCCTTCTACACGAAGGTCAAGGTGTCGCTGCGCGTCCGCAACTTCGAGACGGGCAAGATGAAGGTCAACGACAACCGCGGCAATCCCATCGAGATGGCTGCCGTCGTCGTGTGGAAGGTGGTCGACACGGCAGAGGCCATCTTCGAGGTCGACGACTACGTCAACTATGTTCACGTCCAAAGCGAGGCCGCGACCCGCAACCTGGCCACCGGATACCCTTATGACGCTTTCGAAGAAGGCGAGGCCTCGCTGGTCGGCAACATCTCCGAGATCTCCGAGAAGCTCAAGGTGGAAAACCAGGACCGCCTCGAGAAGGCCGGCATCGAGATCATCGAAACCCGCATCTCGCACCTTGCCTACTCCCCCGAGATCGCTCAGGCAATGCTGCGCCGCCAGCAGGCCGCGGCGGTTATCGCGGCACGACGCAAGATCGTCGAGGGCGCGGTGGGAATGGTCGAGCACGCCATCTCGATGCTCTCCGAGCATGGTGTCCTCGATCTGGATGAGGAGCGCAAGGCGTCGATGGTAAGCAATCTGATGGTGGTGTTGTGCAGCGAGCATGAGACCCAGCCTGTGGTCAACACCGGCACCCTGTACACCTAAGAGGTCATGGCGAAGGCGTCGGGGACTGGGCCTCGACGCCATGGGAGCAGGGGCAAGTTGGCTCGCGAGGATTCGAATCTCCCCGAAATGCAGGAAGGATAACCAGTGGCTGAACGTAAGTCATTCCTGTTGCGGTTGGATCCGAAGGTCCACGACCAGCTCAAGCGCTGGGCCGACGACGAGCTCCGCAGCTTGAACGCGCAAATCGATTTCCTGCTGCGCCGGGCCCTGCGCGAGGCCGGCAGGGACCAGGAGAGAGAAGACGAATCCTAGCCAGCCCGCATCTTCTACAAGCTTGCTGCTGCGTGCATTCGTTCTTACATCGCTCCCCGAGAAAGGAACGCGATTGATGAGTCCCCTGATCCGCTGGGCGTGGCGCCTCATCTCGCTAATCCTGACCCTCTATGCCCTCGGCGCGGCCGGATAGCCTACATTCCTCAAAGGTCCATGGCTGCGCGAGCGCGATGGCACGCAGCGTTCCCTGACTCGACCTCTGGCGAGGAGTGACCGCTCGACCGGTACGCCAATCAGTGGGCCGCAGCCACTGACTCCAGGTAGTCGAACAGAAGGGCCGTCATCGCCCGCATACCCACCGGAATCGAAGAGTCGTCGGCCTGAAAGGTTGGCGTGTGGTGTCCCCCGGAGGTCGTTCCCGGCTTGATCATCCCCAGGCTGAAGTAGAATCCGGGAACCTCGTTGGCGAAGAAGGCGAAATCTTCGCCGGCGGTGGCGGGCTCCTGATTTTCAACGTTCAGGTCGCCGAGCACCCGGCGCAGAGTCGGCAGCATCATCTCGGCGAGCTCGGGGTCATTGATCGTGGCGGGTGAGCCACGATCATATTTGAGCTCGAAAGAGCCACCGCCGGCCAGAGTGACGCCGTCGAGGATTTCCCCCATTCGGTCTTCGACCGAGCTGCGCACGAACTCATTGTAGGTGCGCACGGTCCCTTCCATGCGTACCTCGGCGGGAATGATGTTGAAGCGCTCGCCTCCGTGAATCATGCCGATGGTGATGACGCTCGGCTCGAGCGGCGGCAAATTGCGGGAGCGGATGGTCTGTATCGCGGTCACCGCCTGCGCCGCCATCACGACGGGGTCGACCGACATGTGGGGATACGCTCCATGCGCCTGCTTGCCGCTAATCGTGATATAGAAATGATCCACTGCCGCGTAGGCCGGGCCTATAGCCAGGCCTACGATGCCCACCCGCATGGCGCCGGTGTGAAGCCCGAAGATCGCGCTCGGACGCGGATCCTCGAGCACACCCTCCGCGATCATCAACGACGCGCCACCCTCCTCGCCGGGCGGTGCACCCTCCTCGGCCGGCTGAAAGATGAACTTCACCGTGCCGGGTATTTCATCGCGCATCTCCGCCAGAACGGACGCTACTCCGAGCTGCACGGCGGTGTGAATATCATGGCCGCATGCGTGCGACACACCTACCTCCTGCCCCAGGTAGGTCGTTCTCACGGTCGACTTGAAAGGATACGGCGTGTCCTCTGTTACGGGCAGGGCGTCCATGTCGGCCCGGACTGCAACGACAGGTCCCGGCCGGCCGCCCACGAGAACACCGACGACGCCCGTGTGCGCGACGCCGGTTTGTACCACGATGCCCAGCGACCGCAGGTGGTCGGCAACCAATGCTGCCGTCTCGAGCTCGCGGTTGCCGAGCTCGGGATTCTGGTGGATTCTGTGCCGCATCTCGATAATGATGGGCGAGAGCTTCTCGACGGCAGCGGCGATACGGTTGTCTCTGTCTTCTTGGCGCTCAATCGCAGCGGTAGCATGCGGGATCGCGGCCGAAGGGTCTTTGTGGGCAGGCCCCGAGAAAGGGGAAGCCCCGAGGGCAAAAAAGAGCAACAATAGGCACGATGTCGTGCGCCGAGTAGTGAGCATATTCCACCAACCTCCCAAATAAGCTCGCCACCGTTGCGAAAAGCAATGGTGGAACGTGTTGACTGGGACCATGAGCGAAGCCTCTCACGGCGAATCCACTGACGGGCGCCAGAGCCGCATTATCGGGTTGGCCCTGGGCCTGGCACTCCTTACAGTGGCGGCCTACGTGCTGCCGGTCTCGCCGACCAACCGTATTCTGACGGTCTTCAAGGATTTCCTCTACCTCGCCGCCTTCATGCTGCCGCTGGTGCCTCTGCACAGAGCCCGCCAGGTCAGCGAGGGGAGCGAGAAGGTAGCCTGGACGCTGCTGTTCGCGGCCACCGTCATGGGCCTGCTCGGCCAGATGACCTCGATCATCGAGCACTTCGCCTTCGGGCTAACCGTTGATGAAGTCTTCGTGGGAATGGCCCAGGTCGGATTCAGTGCCTGGATCACGTTGATGGCCACGGCCCTGGTGCTAGAGGTTTCCTCGGGTGGCCGGCAGGGCGTGCGCGCAGAGCTCGTCATCGACCTGATGCTGATCGGCACCATCGGTCTCACCCTGACGTGGGAGATCTTCCGGGTCCTGCCGCTGGTGCCCGAAACGGTCCAGTCGGTCGATTTGATAATCGGCACCGCCAATGTTGTCGCGTCCCTGGCTCTGGGTGTCGCCGCGCTCGGCGTGTTGATGTCGCCCGGTGCCATGGGCGGAGGGTCGCCACGTCTGCTAGTGGTTTTCGGCTCGTTTGCCGCAGCGGTTGCGCGCATGGTCTTCGCCTACGAGTTGGTCTTCGGATCTCATACTCGCTGGCTCGAACCGGTATGGGTCTTCTCGCTGCTGATCATCGCCGCGGCAGGTGCGGAGCGCAGTCGTCTGGCGATGAGTCCGAAGGAGCGCCTCGCCTATACATCGCGTTGGAGCCCTCTGCGGCCGCTCATCGTGCCGATCATCATCGCGTATGGGCTATCACTGCTAATGAGAGAGCTGCTGGGCAGCGGCTACAGCGGTGGCAACGAATGGATTGCGTGGGGACTGCTGGCGCTGCTGATCGTTGCCCGAGTGACGATTGCCATACTCGGCTCCGAACGGCAGGCGCAGGAAGTTTCCACCTGGGAGCATCGCTACGAGACCGTGGTACAGGCCCTCGGCGAAGTGGTCTACGAGTGGGATCCGAAGACCGGCAAGCTGGAGCGCAGCGGCAACATCGCCAAGATCTTCGGCTACGCGGCCGAGAGCATGATGAATTCCAACACTACGCAGGCTTTTGGGCTCATGCATACGGAGGACCGGGAACGAATCCAAAAAGCTATCGACGAAGCCGTCAGGCGCGGCGGCTGGTTCGAGATGGACTATCGCATCCGCCACGCGAACGGTTCCTGGCGCCGGATCAACGACCGCGGCTTCTGCGAGCACGACGAAGGCGGCGAGGCTGTCCGCATCATAGGCATCATGAGCGACGTAACTGAGGTCCGTGAAGGCGTTGAGAGGTTGCAGCGAGCCGAACGGCTGGCAGCTCTCGGTGGCCTGGCCGCTGGTGCCGCACACGAGATCAACAACCCGCTCGCTGCCATCGCCTTGGCTGCCCAGGTAATGCAGGAGCACGATGATCTCCCCGATGACATCCGAGAGGACGTACGTGTGATCGAGCGCCAGGCTTCGCGCGCCGGCGAGGTCATCGACCGCATGCTGGTGTTCGCTCGCCGCAAGGAGGGGAAGCGAACGGCGGTCGATCTGAACGCTCTGCTGCGGGATGCCCTGCGCAGTCGCCAGTACATGCAGGAGACACACGGCATCAAGGTCAATGTCGACTTGTTGAACGGCTTGACTCATATATGGGCGGACGCGGGACAAATCGAGCGCGCCCTCCTGAACCTCGTGGTGAACGCGGAGAGAGCGCTCGCTGACGTGCCGGAAGGGGAGCGTCTGCTCACGGTGGTGACGCGGCCGAGCACCATCGGGGCGGCGGTGGAAATTTCAGACAACGGGCCGGGAATTTCCCTGGATGTCTTGCCGAGAATTTTCGACCCCTTCTTCACGACACGGGAAGTCGGTGAGGGCACGGGCCTCGGGCTCAGCATGAGCTACAGCATCGCTCAATCCCACGAGGGCGACCTGAGAGTAGAGACACGTCCCAACGAGAAAACGACCTTCACACTCGACCTGCCGCGTGCCGGAGCTTCCCGGCTGCCGGCCGATACGAGTGCGATGCCCGCTGCACCTGCAGCCGCCGACAAAGAGGGCAGCCCGGAGTCCGGCCCGCGCGTGGTCCTGCGAATCTTGGTCGTCGATGACGAGCAGTCGGTGCGTGGCCTCGCCAGGCGGTTCCTGGCGAAGAGGGGGCATCACGTTGACGAGGCGGAGAGCGGGAAGGCGGCGTTGCGTATGATCCAGGAACGCGAATACGACAGTGTGATCGTCGATCTGCGCATGCCGGATCTGTCGGGGGAGGGTCTCTACGAGTGGCTGAAGAAGAACCGCCCAGCACTCGCCGAGCAGGTCATCGTCATCTCGGGCGACATCGCTAATCCCGACACGGTCGAGATCCTCGAGCGCATGGACCGGCCGTTCCTGCTCAAGCCCTTCGACCTCGACGATTTGCTGCGAATTGTCGACGGTTTCACCGAAGCCGACGAGAGCTAGTGACCCGCTGAGAAACCCGGGCTAGCGGCGCGGATAATCGATGTAGTGAGCCGTCTCATCGGCAATCTCTCGGCCGCATAGCCGCTCGACAACGTAGAAAGCCATATCGATTCCGGCGGCAACCCCCGCCGAGCTGATGATTCCGTCGTCGACGTATCGTGCATCCCTCTCGACCGTTACCCCGGCCTCCAGCGCCTCGAGTTGCTCCAGAGCCGACCAGTGCGTGGTTGCGCGGCGGCCCTCCAGCAGTCCGGCCTTGGCCAGCAGCAGAGAGCCGGTACAGACAGAAATAGTAAGACGGGAGGAGTCCGCCACCTTGCGAATCCAGCTCAGCGTCTCCTCGTCGTTCAACAACGGGCGAGTGCCGAAACCTCCCGGCACGACGAGCAGGTCGATCGGTGGAACGTCGATGAAGGAGCAACGCGGCATGATCGTGAGGCCACCGGTGGCAGTAACCGGATCGTAGCTCTTGGCGACCGTGAAGACGTTGAACGGTGCTTCCTCGTCGGAGCGCCGTGAGGCCAAGCCGGGCTCGGTCCGAGTTCGCGAGAAGACCTCGAAGGGGCCAGCGAAGTCGAGGACCTCGACGTCATCGAAGATCAGAATGCCAACGCTCCATCTCATTCCTGCCATCATTGCTCCTGCCGTTCTCTGGAAGAGCTTCGTATTCTCTTGCCGCGACGATTGGAACACGTTTTCAACTATACTTTCTCGGTGCTGGCCGCTTTGCGGCGGAAGCTATTCTGTTTGCTAGCAAGATATACAATTGGCCAGTCAGCCATACAATTCAGGAATCGAGCCAGGCATGGAACCCGAGCTCCAATCCCGCTTCGATATGAAGGCCAATGTGCTGAAGGCGTTGGCCCACCCGACACGCCTGTTCATCATCGATGAGCTGGCCCGCGAGGAGCGTTGCGTCAACGACCTGACCGACCTCGTTGGCGCCGACGTGTCGACCGTTTCCAAGCACCTCTCGATTCTGAAGAACGCCGGGGCGGTCGTTGCCGAGCGGCGCGGCACCCAGGTCTACTACTCGCTCCGCAGCTCCTGTGTGCTCCACTTCTTCGAGTGCATCGACAAAGTGCTCAAGGAGCGCGCCGAGGAGGAGCTCGAGGCTACGGGGTCGCAGTAGAAATCACTGGTCCGGAACAGCGTCCTGCTTGCCATCGTCGTCCTTGCCGTCGTCGTCTTTGCCCTGCACGCCGCCGCTGAAGGAGAGCTCCGACAGAAGGCCCTTGAGTATGACCGCGTCGGTGGCCGCCGCGACCTCGCTGGTGGGGACGATGATGCTCTGGGAGCCGACAAGCTTGCGCTTCAAATTGAGCTGCTCCAGCTTGTCGCGAGCGACCTTCGTGCCGAGCGCCGTCACCTGCCAGGTCTCGGTGTCCACTATCAGGGAATCCACTTGGCCCAACTCGCGTCCGTCTCGGGCCAGAATCTTTTTGCCGATCAATAGCGCACTGCTGATCTCGCCCATATTTCACCTCTCTGTTTCGTCTGAATTTCTCAGTGAATCGTCTTGGCGGTCAGCTTAGAAAGAACCTTCCACATCTTCTCAGGCGTCTCGCAGGCGAGCAGCTTGGCGCGCGCGGTCTCCTTCCGGAAGGTCTCGATGAGTCCGGCCAATAGCCGCAGATAGAAGCTACTGGCTGCGGCTGGAATGACCATGAAAAAGACGACGTTGGCGGGCTCTTTGGCGGACGGGTCGAACTTCAATCCGTCGGGCTTCAGACCGAGAGAGAATGTCAAACCGCCTCCCTCGACTCCCCGCACATGGGGAATCGCGAGTCCATGGCCCAGCGCTGTCGGCGCGCTGGCTTCGCGGCGCAGGGCGGCCGAGGCCAAGGGCTCGGGATTCTCCACGAATCCTTGAGCGGCCATGAGCTCGGCGAGCTCGACGATGGCGTCTCGACCGTTGTCAGCCTCGAGGCGTGGAAGCATGAGACCGACCGCTGAGAATCGCGCCACACCGGCCTGCGCTCGTTTCTGCCTCGGGTCGGAGGGAGCCTGCCGTGGCGCCTCCTCGAGGTGGTAGAGAATGCGGTTGCAGTTCTGACAACGCTGCAAGCTCTCGGCAGCGATGATCACACCCACTTGTGATGTTGGCAGGGACATTCCGCATGCCGAGCACCTGCCATCGGTCTCAGCGACGATCACGGGTGGGCCCTGGCTCTTGAGGCGGCGATACACTGCCGCGATATCGTCGGGGAGACCCGCCAACAAAGTCGCGATCGATTTCTCGAGATCGGCAAGACGGCTCTCGTCAACGAGCTGCCGTTGTTCCATAAGGGCGAACTCGAGTTCCTGAAGCTGGATCAACTCATTGAGGATCTTGTTCATGGTCCCTCGGGTCGGCGCGGCGCCGACTGAGGTCGACGCTGGCGACGTGTTGAGCTCGCTTTCCGGCCACGCATGGAGCGGCAGAATTCTTCGTTGTCCTCGTGACTGACGAAGGCGGTGATGCGATCGCCAATCCGCAGGAGGGTGTTCCCATGGGGGATGATGACGCGCTCATTCCTGTTGATTGAAACCAGTACGCAGTCCTTTGGCAAGCTCGCTGAGAGATCGAGCACGGTTCTATCTACGGCCGCGTCATCGGGCGTCAGCAAAACTTCGACGAATCCAGCGCTGTCATTGTGCGCCAAACCGATGCGTTCGGCGCGGTTTTCGATCTCGGCCCGGCGTGTCAGAGCAATATCGTAGGCGCGCATGATGTCCTCGCGACGGATCAGCCCGAGGAGCCGGCGAGGGTCGTGCTGGTCAACGACCGGTAAGCGGCCGACGCCATGTGTCCCCATCCGTACCAGAGCATCGTCGATGGTCTCGCGAGGATAGGCGACCTTGAGAAGGGGCCACGTCGTGCCGATCTCGGCAGCCGTCGTGCTGCGAGGCAGATCGTCATCCAGCGCACGATCGAGGTCACCGACGGTAACGATGCCCCAGAGATGGCCTCCTTCATCGAGCACAAGCAAGCCACGGCGGTGGGTGCGAACGAACGAGTCGGAGAGCTCGGAAATCTCAATCGTCGAGGGCACGGTCTCTATCGTGCCTGCCATCACCTCGTGCACACGTACACCTCTCAGCAAATTCACGTCGCGGCCGCGATGCAGATGCACACCTCGGCGCGTCAGCTTCATAGTGTAGATGGACTCGCCGCCGAGCATGCGCTGAGCTAGCAGGGTAGCGATTACGACCGTCAGCATCAAAGGCAAGATGATGCGGTAATCGCCGGTCAGCTCGAACAGAATGAGCACGGCGGTCATCGGAGCGTGGGCGGAGGCGGCGAAGACGGCAGCCATACCGACCAACGCGTAGGCTCCGGCCGGTGCGAGAAGGTCGGGGAACCAACGGCTGGCCCCCATCTCGAAGGCGCCGCCCAGCATGGCGCCCATGAACAGGGCGGGGGCAAAAATGCCGCCCGAGCCGCCCGAGCCGAGCGTCAAGCTCGTGGCCAGGAGCTTCAGAATCACGAGGGCCGCGAGCACCCCGAGGGTCATTTCACTGGACAAGGCGCTTTCGATGATGTCATAGCCAACGTTGTAAACCTGCGGCGTGTGAGTCCAGCTAACCGGGGTAATCAGAGGGTAGGTCAGTGCAAGCACTCCAAGCAGGACCCCGCCGATTGCAGGTTTCAGCCATTCAGGCGGAGTATCCCAACGATCGAAGATGTCCTCGGCGCCGTACAAGGTACGGACGAAGAGCACTCCGACGATCGCAGCGAGCACCCCCAGCACTGCGTAGAAAAAGTACTCCCAGAGGCTTCTGATTCCGTATTCGAAGGGAATCGAAAAAGCCGGCACATCGCCAAATGCAACACGACCCACGACACTTGCGGAGACAGCGGCAACCACGACCGAGCTGAAGTACCGGACTCCGAAGCGGCCCCCGAGGATAACCTCGAGGGCAAAGACGACACCGGCGATCGGGGCGTTGAATGTGGCAGCGATGCCGCCAGCGGCACCGCAGGCGACCAGGCTACCCAGACGGTCCTCCGACAACTTCAGCCACTGGCCAATCGTCGAGCCGATCGCCGAGCCGATCTGCACGATCGGTCCTTCTCGGCCGACTGAGCCGCCGCTGCCGATGCAGATCGACGAGGCAAGAGACTTGACCACCGCCACGACCGGGCGGATACGACCGCCACGGATGGCCACGGCCTCCATTACCTCGGGAACGCCGTGTCCCTTGGCCTCGGGGGCGAAGAAATAAACCAGCAAGCCAACCAGAAGGCCACCGACGGCCGGCACCATGACGACGTAGAACAGTCCCCAGCTCGCGGTGACTCTGGGAATCCAGTCATAACCGATCCAGCCGATGCCTCTGATCAAGTAGCGGAAGATGACGGCGCCGATTCCCGTGGCCAGGCCGACGGCGAGAGCGGTTCCGACCAGGATGAGCTCTTCCGGGATCTGCCGGCGCTCGACGAACGAGCTCAGACGGGCAGCGAAAGGACGGGGAGTCTCGAGGTTGTCCAGCACGGTGGTGAATTTGACCGGCGCGGCCTCGGCGATCTCGGCGCCATGGTGTCCACTGCGCGACCGCCTGGTGCCCGCGGCGAATATCACGATTTTACCCGAATTCACCGCCTCCTGTTTCCACCTGGGAGCTCCCCGGGGGCCGCCCGGCTCGTCTGCCGCCTCAGCAGTGGCGAACTGATGAGAAACTCAGGCTGACCCGGACTTCTCAACGGAGGCGTGAAGGCCGGGCTGGCCCCGCCAGAGCCTTCACTCCGCCCTACGTGGACAAGACACCTGAGCCGGCAAGTATTGGCCGCAACCCTTCCGACAGGGGAGACGCTGGCACGCCCGATCAGGTATCATCCGCCCTCCCAACTTACCCCCCTGTCTCCCCGAGGCTTGCATGGATATC
>JAUWTE010000224.1 GCA_030609765.1 Acidobacteriota bacterium | reverse complement strand
CTCCTGGCTTCCTGTCCGCAGCGAGACCCGCGTGATTCTGGTCTCTCCAGGCAACCTCTACCTGGAGACGATTCTTCGGCTCGACACTCGCATCGAGGTGATCTCGATGGGACCTGCCGACTACCGTGCGGACCTCGTGGCCCATGTGTTTATTTTTGACCGGTTCGCGCCCCAAGAGGCCCCCCCGGGCCCGGCAGTATTCTTCGATGCGCCCGCGGTCGACTGGCTGCCCGGGACGGGGGGTGAGCTCATTGCCCCGACGCTTGCTCAGTGGGACCCCACCCATCCACTGCTGAGCTCCGTGGCGCTGGAAGACCTCCGAGTCGACCGAGCAACGCAGGTCGATCTCGACGAGATCCCGGGCAATCCGACGGTCATCATCGGGACTCGCTCCGCGCCACTGGTAATTGCCGGTGATTTGCCGGGGAAATGGGTGCGGGTGAACTTCGATCTCGAAGATTCCAACTTCCCCCTACAGGCTGGATTTCCGATATTCCTGAGCAATGCGTTGAGCTGGGCCATGGACGAGGAGCTGCCGTCGACCATCTCCCCCGGCAGAGTCGAAGTGCCGCTGGCTGGGGCCCGGATCACACGCCTCGATGGAACTGAGGTGGAGTCGCACGAGGTCCTGGGCAACACGGTGTTTCAGGCTGATCAGCCTGGGCTGTATACGGCTACGACCCCCGCCCGTCGCCTGCATCTGGCGGCGAACCTCCTCGACCCCCGCTACACCGATATCAATCGGACAGTCTTCCCTCCCGAGGACCCACGATCGGCGGCAGGCGTTCTGGATGCAGTCATGCCGATTGACGAGGGCTGGGAGGACGAGCTCTGGCTGTACCTACTATGCGCGGCCGCGCTGCTGGTCATCCTCGAGTGGTGGGCTTATCACCGGCGCCTGACGGTATGACATGATCACGTTCGAACACATCTGGCCTTTGTTGTTGTTGCTCGCCATTCCCCTCATCGTGTGGGTAGGGCGGCGTACCAACACAGGCTTGAGCGAGAGCCACCTGCGACTGTCGACCGCGGCTCGCGGGGCCGTGGTCGTGCTGCTGGCATTGGCCCTGGTGCAGCCGGTTTGGAATCGGCCGGCGCGCCTGCTTTCGGTTGTTTTCGCCCTCGACGTTTCTGGCAGCATCGCACCGGCATTCATCGACTCGGCCATAGACTGGATTGCCGAGACCAGTGCCGAGGGCGCTCCTGCCCACGCTCGATACGTCGCCTTCGCTGGCTCGCCCCGGGCCGTAGGGTCGGCTCAGGAAATTCGCGACCTGAGCGTCTCGCGCGGGGGGGCTGAGGGCTCGATCGATCAGGATGCCACCGATGTCGAAGCGGCGCTGGCGTATGCGTTTCGCAACTTCGACCCTCGCTATCTCAGGCGCCTGGTGTTGATCACGGATGCCAACGAGACCCAGGGCGATTTGCTGCGCCTCGTCGGGCAAGCGAACGAAGAGGGAGTTCGGGTATTCACTCTTCCGGCTGGTGTCCGGGCCAGCGGTGATAGCTGGGTCGAGGCCATCGAACTGCCGGAGGAGGTGCGCCAGGGTGAGCCTGTCGCCGCGCTGGTCCACCTCTACGCGCGGGCCGAGACCACGGGGACATTGGAATTGCGCAGCGGCGGCGAGGTCCTGGAGACCCGCGACCTATCACTTCAGCCGGGGCCACACGTCATTCCCTTCGAGGTTCGGTTGCCCGATACCGGAAGCATGACCCTCGAGGCCGAGCTGCGTACCGAGGGCGACAACTTTCCGGGAAACGACGTGTACAGGCGATCGACGTGGGTGAGTGGCCGTCCGCGTGTGCTCTACGTCGAGGGTCGGCCGGCGAGCGTGCGGTTCCTTCGCGATGCCCTGCGCGCCGAAGACATAGAGGTCGTGGTCGGGGACGCAGCGACCCTGCCCGAGGACCCAGAGGCTCTCGAGGAGTTCGACGCCGTAATCCTCAGTGACGTGCCGATCGAAGGGCTGACCGAGCGGAGAATGAGAGCACTGGAATCCTATGTTCGCGATCTTGGCGGTGGCCTGATATTCGCCGGCGGTGAGTCCACCTATGGCGAGGAGGCCTACGCGGAAACCCCGGTAGAGGAAATCTTGCCGATCTGGTTCCGGGTCCATGAGCAACGTAAGGACCTCGCCCTGGTCATCGTTCTCGATAAATCCTTCAGCATGGTTGGTCCGAAAATCGAGCTCTCCAAGGAGGCCGCGAAGGCAGCTTTGGCCCTGCTCGAGGACACGCACAGGTTCGGCCTGTTGACCTTCGATCACAGCCCGTACTGGACCGTCCCGATCCAGCTCGCCGTGAACAAGGTCCGCATCAACGAGTACATCAGCAGCATCATCGCCAGTGCCCACACCAATATCTATCCGGCGCTGGAGAAGGCCTTCGAGGGGCTCGATGAAGTCGAGGCCGAGGTGAAGCACATCATCCTGTTGTCGGATGGCAAGACATATCCCGATGACTACGAGACCTTGGTGACCCGCATGGCGGAGGCGGAAATCACCCTTTCGACGGTTGCGGTGGGCGAAGAAGCCGACCGTGAGCTGCTCGAGAACATCGCCCGCTGGGGCCTGGGGCGTAGCTACTACATCCGCGAGGCGGCCCGCGTGCCACAGATTTTCATCGAAGAGACACAAATTGCTTCACAGTCGACCTTGGTTGAGGAGGCGGTCCGACCCGTTGTACGCACATCGGTTGAGGCCTTCGATGGAATCGATTTCAGCGCGGCCCCCGCGCTCAGGGGCTTCGTCAGCACGCAGGCCAAAGACACCGCCGAGGTGCTCCTGGAGACTGAAAGCGAAGCGCCACTGCTCGCCCGCTGGAACTACGGGCTCGGCAAGACGGCCATCTTTACCTCCGACGTGAAGAACCGCTGGGCCATCGATTGGCTGGAATGGGATGGCTACGGGAAGTTCTGGGCGCAACTCGTCCGTGAAACCATGCGTCATCTCGATCGCGAGCAGGTCGATTTCCAGGTCAGGCGGCAAGGCGGAGAGGCGATCGTGACGCTGAACGCCGTGGGCGAGGACGGCCGCTTTCTGAACGACTTGCGGCCTCAGGTCGAAGTCGTGGCGCCGGACGGCAGCAGCTCGGTTCTGCCTTTGCGCCAGGTGGGCTCGGGTAGCTACGAGGCCCGGCAAGCCCTGCGGCACGACGATAGCGCACCGTACCGATTCGACCTGGCCGAATCGGGCCTCGAGGACCAGTCACGAACTCTCTTTTATGCCGACCCCGATGAATATCGCCTCTATCCCACCGACGCCGCCCTGCTCAGGGCGCTGAGCGAATTGACGGGAGGGACGTACCGCCCCGAGCCGGAGGAGATCTTCGCGGACTACGGTGATCGCGCCCCGATGCCGACACCGTTGTGGCCGTATTTTGCGGCGCTCGCCCTGGCCCTCTACCTGCTGGATATCGCCGTGCGGCGCGCGCCGTGGTTCTATCGGCGCTTTGCTTCCACAGCTACTGTGGCCGGCGGCCGAACTTCAGCGTCGTAACCCCGGCCTCGCCGCCCTCGGCCAACCTGACAACGTAGAGGTTGTCGTACTCGTTGGCTTCCTCGATGGGCGCCACGGGCCCCGCACCGAGCGCCACGATGATCTCCGGGACGGTGTTGCTGTGGCCGCAGACGACAACCACGCCAGCCCGGTGGTCCTGCCGTATCGTGTCCACGAGTCGGTCGCTCTCATCAGCATGGATGATCTCGACCTCGAGGCCGAGGAGATCGGCCAGCGGACGCACAGTGTCCTGCGTGCGTCGAAACTGGGTCGCGTAGATCGCCGTCACCCCGGCCTCTTCAAGGACGTGAAGTAGCTGCTGGGCGCGTTCCTCACCCTCTTCGTTGAGCCGGGGGTTGCCCTCGGGGACCGTATCTTTTTCTGCGTGCCTCACTAGATACACGGTGGTGAGGCCTTCCTGCCCGGCAGCACGGCCAAACGCCTCGATGTCGAAGGGCGAGAAAAGGAGGACGATGGACAGGAGTACCAGCGCGAAGCTGACCCTGGAGAGGCGAGAGCTCATCTTCGGAACCTCTGTGTAGATGTTTGGCCTGCACGTGTCGCAACGCTGCGAGTGCGAGCGCGCCGATACCCGTTGCACTTCCTGTAAGGCCTGTAAAAGTACTCGGGGAGCATCGGCATGTCGATGGCCGATGCTCCCCCAAAAGACACTGCGTAGCTGCCTGTTATTCGGCGGTCGAGTACTCCTTGATGTGGTTGCGGGAGAGTCCCCACGCCACGACGGCGCAGCCGGCCGCGAGGAAGCACAGGAGTCCGGCGAACACGAACGCCATGACGTACTGCTCGGTGACGTCGAACAGCACGCCTCCGACCACGGGACCCATGATCCCGGCCACACCGTAGGCGGTGAAGATGAGGCCGTAGTTCATGCCCAGGTTCTTGGTGCCGAAATAGTCGGCCGTGGCGGAGGGGAAGAGAGCGAAGTTGCCGCCGAAGTTCAACCCCACCAACGCCGAGGCGAGAAAGATGGCGAGGTGGGAATGCACGCTCACCAGCAGCATGAAGGTCATGCCCTGCATCAGGTACATGATCGTCATCGAGCGCGGCCGGCCGATCTTATCGCTCATCTTGCCCCAGAAGATCCGGCCCAGAGCATTGAAGACGGCGAGGATGCCCACTGGCTCGACGAAGCGACCGAAGCCGCCCATCCACTCCGGCGCGAAGGTTGTTCCCGAGAGGATGGAGCCCATCATCGGCTTCCACTGGCCGATGGCCATCAGCCCCGAGGTCGCTCCGAAGATGAAGGTCAGCCACAGCATTATGGCCAGCGGCGAATCGAGCATCTTGCGCCAGTTGAAATCGATCTGTGCCTTGGCGGCTATCCTCGTCGGCTCCCAGCCAGGAGGAGTCCAGCCCTCCGGAGGATTGCGCAGCAGCGTTGCCCCGAGCAGAACGACGACAGCGCAGACGACTCCGTGAAGGACGAAGAAGGCCTTCCATCCGATGCCTGCTGCGCCACCTGTCGAGAATCCGAGGCCGACCGCCAGAATTTGGCCGATCCCCATCGCCTCACCCTCGGCAGGGGGCAGCAGAAGAATGGATGCCGGCCCGGCGAAGAACAGGGCGCCGGCGCCGAAGCCCGCCACCGCGAGGCCGGTGATCAGTCCTCGCTTGTCCGGGTACCACTTGACGGCTGCGGCAATGGGGCAAACATAGCCGAAGCCGATGCCGGCGCCGCCGATGACGCCGTAGGTGAGGTAAAGCGCCCACGGGCGATCACCACCGACGATGACGGCGGCGAGCAGGAATGATAGGCCGAGCAGGATGCCGCCGATGCTGGCGACCTTGCGCGGGCCGATGCGGTCCTGCAGGCGACCCGCGGGAATCATCGAGATGGCAAAGGTGGCGAGCGCGAACGAGAAGGCCCACTGCGTCGTGGCCCGGCTCCAGCCGAACTCGAGCTCCAGAGGCCTGACGAAGACGCTGAATCCGTAGACGGTGCCGAGGATGATCTGGATCATCAACGCACCGGCGATGACGGTCCAGCGGTTCAAGTAAGAGTCTTTGGCCATGGTTTCCCCCCTGAGGAAACGCTTGTAGTGGATGGCGGAAGGCCGTTGGTGGGGTGCGGGAGGGACTCTTGTCGACGCATGGAATTCGCTGCCCCCCGTTACGCGCGTATTCGGATAACGCACACTGATTATAGGCCAGGTCGGGCCGATATTCGAACCGATCGAGGGGGAACCGGAGGTGCCGCGGGGCGGGAAGTCAGGTGTTAGGACTCAGTTCCGGGGGCAACCAGCGAGAGGCCCTCGAGACGCGCTTAGCCGGGCCGAAATCGG
>JAUWTE010000245.1 GCA_030609765.1 Acidobacteriota bacterium | reverse complement strand
TTGCAGCGGCTTCGCGCCGGGGAGCCACCGCGGCACGAAAGCCCCTCGGACTAGGGGCCCAGGGAGAACTTTAGTCTATCACCAGCGGCAGAAAATCAGGTGCTGCGGCACAACTCAATCAGAAGGTCGCCCATGATAGAATGAAATCGCCTTTTACGTCGGCATCGCGGGTGGCTTGTCGCCGTTCCTGCTCCCCACAGGTAAACAAAACACCGCGGCCTGGCAAATCCTGGGCACAGGCGCCGAAGTACGCGTAAGAGGCAGCACATAGGGAAACGGAACGTCCATGAAGAAATTCCTCATCGGTATCGTGGTCATTGCTGTAGCCGGAGCCGGCATCGCCGCGAATCTGTATTGGAAGGAGCCCGCCGCGCCCGAGGTCGCCACTGAGGCAGTCGAGCGTCGTGACCTTACGGCTACGGTCTCCGGTTCAGGCGCGATTCAGCCGGCTCGTGAGGTCAACATCTCCTCACAAGTCATGGGACGCACCACACGTCTCGAAGTCATCGAGGGACAGGTCGTCAGCCGTGGTGATCTCTTGATCGAGATCGATCCGCAGCGCCTCACCAGCCAGGTCGATCAGATGCAGGCCAGTTTGGCGTCGGCGCGCACCCAGGTAGCTCTCGCGGAGGAAAGCCTATCGTTCGCGCGCCAGCAGCTCGATCGCCGCGAGGGTCTCTACCAGCAAGAGCTGATTTCCTACGAGATCTACGAGCAGGCACTGCAGGAGACGCAACGATCCGAGCGCACGCTGGAAACCCGGCGCATCGACGTTACACGGATCGAGGCCGCCCTCGCGCAAGCCGAGTACGACCTGAGCCAGGTCATCATCCGATCCCCGATCGACGGCATCATCACTCGCCTGAATATCGAGGAGGGTGAGAACGTCATGACCGGGACCATGAACAACCCCGGCACCGTGATCATGACCATCGCCGACTTGTCGATTATCGAAGCTGAAATCGAAGTCGATGAAACCGACATCGTCAGCGTCGAGATGGGCCAAGAGGCTACCGTCACGATCGACGCCTTCCCCGATGTCGAGTTTCCGGCGTTGGTGACCGAGGTGGGCAAGAGCCCGATCAATGCCCAGGCCGCGGCCAGCGGCCAAGCGATCAACTTCAAGGTCGTCGTACGCCTCAACGACACCGTTCTGGGCGCCCGGCCGGGTCTGTCGTGCACCGCCGATATCGTCACCGCGGAGCGCGCCGAGGTTCTTGCCGTGCCCATTCAGGCGCTGATTCTGCGCGAGGTGGAGCTCGACGAGAACGGCGAGGTGGTGCGTGAGTGGGAGGACTGGCTGGCGAACGGCCTGGAGGGGGGTTCCGCCACTGAGGAGAGCTCTGGGACGCCGGCAAATGCGGACGAGCCCGCCGAGAATGGCACCGCGACTGGCAAGACTGAGAACGAGACCGTCGAGGTCGAGGGAGCCTTCATTTTGCGCGACGACCGCGCCATCTTCGTGCCCATCGAGATCGGCATCGCCGGTGAGCGACATTTCGAGGTACTGAGCGGCATAGAGCTTGACGACAAGGTTATCATCGGCCCCTTCGATATCATCCGTACGCTCCTGGACGGCGACCGTGCTAGGGAACGTGAGCGCGACGACGCGGAGGGAGGCGATCGTGAGTGAAGTTGAAGCGGGAAATGATCCCGTGGCTACAGAAGTAGTCGAGCAGCCCCCATCCCCGCAGCCCGACGTTCCGGCCGCTACCGGCAACATGATCGAGGCCCGCGGCCTGAAAAAGATCTACCGCATGGCCAAAGTCGAGGTACGGGCTTTGGATGGCGTCGATCTCGATGTGATGCCCAACGAGTTTCTCGCCATCATGGGCCCGTCGGGCTCCGGCAAATCGACCCTGATGAACCTGCTCGGCTGCCTCGATACCCCCACCGAGGGCACCTACAAGCTCAACGGCACCGAGGTCTCCGGCCTCGACGATGACGAGCTTGCCGCCGTTCGCAACCGCGAGATCGGCTTCGTCTTTCAGACCTTCAACCTGCTTGCCCGCGCCACCTCGCTGCACAACGTCGAGCTGCCGCTGATCTATTCCGGGGTCGGGGGGCGCAATCGCCACCAGAGGGCCATGGCTGCGCTCGAGAAGGTAGGCCTCGCCGACCGCGCAGACCACCGCCCCAACGAGCTCTCCGGCGGTGAGCGCCAGCGTGTCGCGGTGGCCCGCGCCCTCGTCAACGACCCGGCCATCGTGCTCGCCGACGAGCCCACAGGGACCCTCGATTCCAAGACCTCCCACGAGATCATGCAGCTGTTAGTCGGTCTGCACGAGAACGGCCAGACGATCATCCTGGTCACCCACGAGGACGACATTTCGGGCTACGCGCACCGTGGTGTCAAGGTGCTCGACGGGCTCATCGTCTCCGACGAAAGACAGACTCCCCGATTCGGGAAGGATTAGGGCGCGGCATGGGTGCCACGGGGCAGTCTCGCAAGATCCAGCGCGCTGGGCGCTTTGTGGGTCTGTTCGAGGGAGTCGGCATCGCGCTCGAGGCGCTGTGGTCCAACAAGCTGCGCTCCTTTCTGACGGTCCTCGGCAACATCATCGCCGTCTCCTCGATCATCCTGGTGGTCTCGATCATCCAGGGCCTCGACGCCGAGGTCACCGACATTTTTACCTCCGAGGGCACCGACGTATTCACGCTCCAGAGGCGCGGCATGATCTTCTCCGAGGAGATGGATCGCGCCACCCGCAGCAACCCGCGGCTGACGCGCGCTGACGCGCGCGCGTTGCGCGAGGAGGGCGAAACCTTCGCGGCCGTCGTCGAGGGTGTCGACCGGAGAGCCAACGTCGAGTACCGCAACATCAGCCTCGACAATGTGGGAATCAACGGGCGCTCCTACGAATATGTGCTCACCGACACTTTCGGGCTGCAGGCAGGACGCTATTTTTCGATCCTGGAGACACGTCGCAACCGCTCCGTGGCACTGATCGGAGCCGATACCATCGAGCAGCTCTTTCCCGGTTTACCGGTGCAGTCGACGCTGGGTAAGCGCGTGCGTATTCGAGGCACCCACTTCACGGTCATCGGCGTTCTGGCACCGAAGGGCTCGATCCTGGGCTTCAGCCAGGACGAGCTGATCGTCGTGCCTGTTGGGGCGTTTCAGCGACTTTTCGGCAGTCGCCAGTCGCTCGGGCTCACGATCAAGCCGCGCACCCCGGAGCTCCTCGACCAGGCCATGGATGAAGCCCGCCTGCTGATGCGCATCCGCCATCGGTTGCGCCCCGGCGACGCCGACAATTTCGCCATCACCAGCGCCGACACGTTCGTTGATATTTA
Organism: Acidobacteriota bacterium; assembly: GCA_030609765.1. Classification (GTDB taxonomy): domain Bacteria; phylum Acidobacteriota; class UBA890; order UBA890; family UBA890; genus CALAKE01. The sequence continues at coordinate 2,133 of JAUWTE010000245.1, read as the reverse complement.
CCGCCAGGCTACAACCGGCATCTACACTATTTTGATATCAGTGGTGGCCATGGCCCTGGTTGTCGGCGGCATCGTGATCATGAACATCATGCTCATGGTGGTTACCGAAAGAACCCGTGAGATCGGCGTGCGCAAGGCAGTTGGCGCCACCTACCGGCAGATCCTCTGGCAGTTTCTCGTCGAAGCGATCACCTTGTCGCTGGTCGGCGGCGTGATGGGCCTTCTGCTCGGCTACGGCGCCGCCACGCTGGTCGGGATGTTCTCTCCCCTTCCCTACACCCTGCAGCTCTGGTCGGTGTGGCTGGCGCTCGGCGTCGTTTCCGTCGTCGGAGTCGTCTTCGGCATCTACCCGGCGAGCCGCGCCGCCCGGCTCGAGCCCATCACGGCGCTCGGCTACGAGAGTTAGGAGCAAGACGATGAGCATGGGCAGGGGATTGGTCGGCGAGATCCTGAGGATGGCATGGGACAGCCTGTGGGGGCACAAGATGCGCTCGGTGCTCACCGTCCTGGGTATCGTCATCGGCATCACCATGGTGGTCGCTGTGACCAGCCTGATCATGGGATTCGATACGACGATCACGAGTCAGATAGAGAGCATGGGAACGGACACCCTGATCCTCGCGAAGTTCAGCATCCAGTCGATTACCTCGGGGCAGGATTTCATGGACCTGATCAATCGTCCCGACCTCACTGAAGCGGACGCCGAGACGATTCGCGAGCAGGCCGCTACGGTGGACAGCGTCTCGGTGATGTGGGGCGGCGGCGGCTTCCCGCCGAGCCGCGGCCGCGCCTGGTATCGGGGCGAGCGCACGAGCGAGTTGGAGATCATCGGCGTCGGCACCGATTTTCTCGACTCCGGCGACATGCAGCTGCTATACGGCCGCTTCTTCACCGAGATCGACATGCGCCAGCGCTCCGATGTGCTGGTGCTCGGCGATGCGCCCACGCGTGCGCTGTTCGGAGTCAACGACCCGATCGGCCGCAGCGTGCGATTGAGGGGGCGCCAGTACCGGGTGATCGGCGCGCTCAAACAGCGCGATATCTCGAGCATCGCCGGCGAGCAGGCCGACAATCTGGTTCTCGTCCCGGGCAGCAACTATCGCAAGCTCTTCGGGCCACGTGCCGGCAACGCCACCCTCATCATGAGGGCCAAGGAAGGGGTTCCAATCGCCGACATGCAGATGGACGTCGAGGGCGTCATGCGCACTCGTCACGGCCTGCGCGCCGACCAGGAGGCCGACTTCGACCTGCTCTCCCAGGACTCGGTGATCGAAATCTGGCGGCAGATCTCCACCGCCTTCTTCCTCGTGCTCGTCGCGCTGTCGTCCGTGGCCCTGATGGTGGGCGGCATTGGCGTCATGGCCATCATGCTGGTGTCGGTAACCGAGCGCACCCGCGAGATCGGCGTACGCAAGGCGCTCGGGGCGCGACGCAGCGATATTCTCTTCCAGTTTCTGGCCGAATCCGCGTCATTGGCCGCCGCCGGCGGGATCATCGGCGTCCTGCTCGGATCCAGCATTGCCTACGGTGTCTACCTGGCCACCTCTTTCCCGGTTTCTCTCCCCTGGTGGTCGTTCACCATCGCCGTCGGCTTTTCTTCACTTGTAGGGATATTCTTCGGCATCTATCCTGCCAATCGGGCCGCTCGTCTCGACCCCGTCGACGCATTGCGGTACGAATAGACCACAAAGGCAGAGTCCTGAGACCAAATCAGAGTCCCTGAGACGAAACCAGAGTCCCCGGCTCCCCGTTCTGTAAGAAAGATCGACAATGATCGCGCCTGACAAGTTGCTCCCCAGGAGGTACCAACCGATGCTGCACAAGAGATCCTCGCTGGCACGAGCGTTGCTCGCCTGCCTGCTGGTCGTGGCCCTCCCGCAAATCGCCCCCGCCCAGGACAGCACGGGGCCCATGGCAACGGGGACCACCCCCGACGAGAGCGCCCAGAGAGCGCTCGATCCGGCCCTGCAGGAGGCGATTCGTGCCTCGATGGCCATCGGCAGCGATTCGCTGCCCGCCGGGCTCGAGATAACGCCCGAGTTCATGGCCACGCTGGTGCAGAACCAGGAGGAGGACGACCGGGACGAGCTCGAGCTTTCGCTCCTGGACGCCATCGAACTTGCGGTACGGCAC
>JAUWTE010000248.1 GCA_030609765.1 Acidobacteriota bacterium | reverse complement strand
GACGAACATGTTGCGCTCGGTCCGGTTGCCGGCGGCGACGACCAGGTTCTGCGCATCGCCGAAACTCGCAAGTACAGGGGAGACAAGCTACGAACCTGCAGATTCGCCAGAATCGACGATCCGCGCGCCTTGCCTCTCATCGCTATCCGATCGCACCTGCTTACGCGCAAAAGCCTCGGCGGAATCCAAACCGACTTGCAGTCCCGTGCTCTCGACCTCGGCGGAGATCCGCTAGCCGGTCTCTATGCCGTCGGCGAGGCTGCTGGATTCGGCGGTGGGGGGATACATGGCATCCGCTCGCTCGAGGGCACCTTTCTCGGCGGCTGTGTCTTGAGCGGCAGGCTGGCGGCGCGCTCGATCGCGAGGGCCCAATGAAACGAACCGGAGGCTGGCTGGCGGTTCAGGCGTTGGAGCAGCTTGGCGTCCAGTACACGTTTGGCGTGCCCGGCGTGCACAATACCGAGCTCTACGACGCGCTCGCGGATTCCGAGCAGATCACTCCGATCCTCGTCACCCACGAGGGCGGCGCCGCCTTCATGGCCGACGCGGTGAGTCGCACGACCGACACCATTGGCTGCGCCGTGATCGTGCCCGCAGCGGGCATGACGCACGCGATGAGCGGCATCGGCGAGGCATATTTGGCCGGGATTCCTCTGCTCGTGATCTCGGGCGGCATCCGGCGCGATACCGGCATGCATTACCAGCTCCACGATGTCGACCAGCAGCGAATCCTCGACGGGATCGTGAAAGCCGCCTACCGGGTCGACCGTCACGAAGATGTCATGCCGACGATCTTTGCGGCGTTCGAGACCGCCACTGCGGGCGAGCCGGGGCCGGTCTTCATCGAGCTTGCCGGTGAGGTCCTGCTCTTCCCGGGGTCTGTCGATGAGCTGCCAAGGTACGAGCGGATCTGGCGGCCGCCGCTACCGGATGAAGGGCAGATCCAGGCCGCGGTCGACCTTCTCGAGGCTGCCAAGCATCCAGGGCTCTACCTAGGCTGGGGCGCGCGCGATGCCACCGCGGCGTCGGTCGAGCTGGCGCAGCGCCTCGGAGCGCCGGTGGCTACCACGCTTCAGGGATTCAGCGTGTTTCCTGCCGACCATCCTCTGCACACGGGTATGGGCTTCGGTCCATCTGCCGTGCCGGCCGCTCGAAAGGCATTCGCCAGTTGCGACTGCCTCGTTGCCATCGGCGCTCGCTTCGGCGAAATTGCCACGGCGAGCTACGGCATGAAGATCCCGGCGAGTCTCGTTCACATCGACATCAACCCGGAGGTCTTCAACAAGAACTACCCGGCAACGATCGCCATCGAGGCCGATGCCGGCGACGCGATGCAGGTCTTGAACGCCGAGCTCTCCCGCCGCGCCGAGAAGACCGGTTCTTCCGGCGGTGCCACTTCCAATGGTCCTGCTTCCGGTGCTCCTACCTCCGGCAGTCCCGCTCCTGTCAGCCCCGCCGCGGCGCAGCGCACCCAAGCTCTGACGGAGCTGATCCGCCGAAAAAAGGACGCGTTCCGCGAATCCTGGACGGCGAAACCCAGCGATGCTCTCGTCAGTCCCGGCATTTTCTTCCAGGAGCTCAGGGCGCGCCTGGCCAGCGACGCGTACATGGTTGTCGACGATGGTAACCACACGTTTCTCGCCGTCGAGCAGTTTCCCGTGCTTCGCTCCAAACACTTCTTGTCGCCGACCGACTTCAACTGCATGGGCTACTGCGTGCCGGCGGCGATCGGCGTCCAGCTCACCCACCCTGACCAGCAGGTGGTTGCCGTGGTCGGTGACGGGGGCCTTCTGATGACCGGGCTCGAGATCCTCACCGCCGCGACCTACGGCCTCGGCGCCGTCTTCTTCGTCTTTCACGATGGAGAGCTGGCGCAGATTTCCCAGTTCCAGGAGATACCCCTGAATCGCAAGACGTGCAGCGTGCTCGGCGATCTCCGGGTCGAGGGTATCGCCACGGCCACAGGCGCCGCCTACCTGAGAATGGAAAACGATGCGGCAGTGGGTAGCACGATCGATGAAGCGCTCCGCCTCGCCGCGGAGGGACAGCCCGTTATCGTCGACGTCAACATCGACTACAGCCGCAAGAGTGCTTTCACCAAGGGAGTGGTCAAGGTCAACTTCGGCCGCTTCCCGTTGCGCCAGAAGCTCCGCTTCCTGGGCCGCGCCCTGAAGCGCCACGTCCTGGGAGGAGACTGAGCACAATCCGGAGGTTCCAAAATGAAAGCTCGATCGCCATCGCTTCCCGTTGTCGGGCTGATTCTCTGCGCGGCCGCGGCGGGACTTCTCCTGTCCTCCTGTACGCCAGGTGAGGCGCCGCCCGATCCGGCGTCGGATTCTGAGACGGTCTTTTCGCTCCACCCCTCGACCTGGTTCGAGGACGCGTGGAGGTACTTCGAGGTGTCGCCCGAAGCGCGCCGCGCAGTCTATGGTCCGCGCTTCGGCATCGAACTGCTGGACCTCGAGGTCGGAGGTCAGGCGACACTTCCCGTGCCCGCGGAGCTCGACAGCGCACGCATCGCCCGCTTTGCTCCGGGAGGCGAGATTTATTGGTACGGCAACGCAGGTGACCATCTCGGCTGGTTCGTGGAACGCGATGGGGGTTTGGCGCCCGCCGGCGTTCCCCCCTTCGGCGACCTGCGCATGTCGCCGGACGGCGCAACGTTCGCCTACTTCGATGAAACAAACCGAACGCTGAATGTCGGCGAGACGGAATCTGAAGACGCGCCCAGGAGCTACCCGGTCGGCGGGATGATTTGTGCCCTGGCGTGGTCTGCCGATGGACAGCAGGTGTACGCGCTTGTCTGGACCGACGCTGGGAGCTCATCTCTGCTGCGAGTCAGCCCGAAAAGCGAGATGGTCGACACTCTGCGCGAGGGGCTCGATGGCGTTTGGCGCTACGGCTCGATTGCGGTATCCGCGAATGGACAATCACTCTATCTGGCGCTAGCCGGGGAGGGGCCGCCGGACATAGAGGCGCGGCATCGTCCGGGCCCGATTCGTGATCTCGACATCTACCGGTTCAACCTGGTCTCAGGTGCGCTCGAACCAGTAGTGGATAGCCCTGGCGACGACTTCAATCCTCGAGTTATCGGCGACTACCTCTATTGGACTCACAATGAAATCGACGATTCAGTCGTTGCCTTTCCGGTCACGGGCGGTGAGCCATGGCTCGTCGCGGAGGACGCGGAGATTCCCTACTGGAGCCCAGATGGCAGCCAGATCGGCCTGACTTACGGCGGCTGGCGCTTGGCCGACTGGGCACTGAACCTGGACGGTGGCGTCATCGAGGTCGACGAAAACGCTCGGCCAATCTCGGAGGTTGCCCCGATGGTGGTCGGCTACCATGAGGACTTCTCGCCCGGTTGGTCGCCCGACGGGCAGTGGATCGCCTACCACTCGCACCGCTCCGAGGAGCCAGGCTCCTACTACTCCGACGTGGGCAGCACTGACTCGATCTACATCCGCCGGCCCGAAGCCCCAGGCGAGGACGAGATCAATCTGTTCGATTTTGGCTGGGAAGTAGGCAATGCTGACTGGTCCCCTGACGGGCGCCAGTTGGTGTTCGAGTCGTGGGACGAAGAGAGGCCGGGTGTCTCTTGGCCATGGATTGCCACCATCGATCCCGAAACGGGTGAAACGCTGAGCGTCGATCGCCTACGTCTGCCGGAAGGAGTCACCAACGTATCGTGGTCGGCTTGGTCACCGGGCGGTGAGGAAATCGCCGTCGTCGAGCGAATGGGGGGCACCAGGCAGTCGATCTGGATTCTCCCGCTGGAAGATGGCGATGCCGAGAAGCTTCTCGAGTTCGACTCCAGCACCTACGGTGGTCTCGACTGGACACCCGACGGAGAGCACCTGATCTTCGGCGCCCTGGCGGACGATCGAATGCAGATCTTCTCGGTGCCACGCTCCGGCGGCGAGTCCACGCAGCTCACGCACGACGACGCCAATCTGATGCACCCACAGGTGTCGCCCGACGGGCGCTGGATCGCTTGTACCCGGATGGACCAGGACAAAGAGTTGCGGCGAAAGCCCCTCCGCTGATCCGCCCGAGCAGCGGACGGAACCTCGAGATGTCTCAGCTGGTGAGGATCAGAGACTCCACAGGCAAGTCTGCGTCACATGGCCGTCTCATTCTGGTATCGGGCGCCTCGTGTAGTTTATGATGTGTATATCTACTGAGAAACATACACATCGCGGGGCAGGATATGCGGACGAACATCGTGATCGATGATGAGTTGATGGCCAGAGCGCTGAAGATCTCAGGCCTGAAGACGAAGCGCGCTGTTGTGGAGAGCGGCCTGCGGCTCCTGGTGAAGCTGAAAGATCAGGAACAGATCAGAGCCGCCCGGGGAAAGCTGCCCTGGGAGGGCGATCTCGACCGTAGCCGTACCGACAGATGATTCTCGTCGACACCTCAGTGTGGATCAACTACTTCAACGGCCGCAGCACGCCGGCGACCGACCGCCTGGATCTGCTCCTCGGCGAAGAGCTCCTACTGACCGGCGATATCATCTTGGCGGAGGTCCTGCAGGGCTTTCGCACGGAAGCTGACTTTCATCATGCCAAGAGGCTGCTCGAGAGGCTCGAGTTTCGGCCGATGCTCGGTCGGGAAGTTGCCTTGCAGGCGGCCGGCAACTACCGGCACCTTCGCAAGAGAGGGGTCACCGTACGCAAGACCATCGACGTGATGATCGCGAGCTTCTGCCTGCAGAACGATCACCGGTTGCTGCACTCAGACCGCGACTTCGACCCGATGGAAAAGCACCTGGGCCTGCGGGTGGTTTCCTAGCCCGCGCAGCCGCGAGGCAATCGAGACCTCCGGCTACTTGAGCTTGCCGATAATGGCGGTAGCGATCGTGTGCTTCTGGATCTCCCTGGTGCCCTCGTAGATCTCGCAGATCTTCGCGTCGCGGTAGAAGCGTTCGACCTCGAACTCGGTGAAATAACCGTAGCCACCGAGCATCTGAATCGCTTCGTCGGCAACCTCCACAGCGGTGCGCGCCGCGTACCATTTGGCCATCGAGGTGAGCTTCGGGTCGATGCGCCCCTGATCGAAGTTCCAGGCAGCCTTGTAGGTCACCAAGCGGGCGAGCTCGATCTTGGTCGCCATGTCGGCGATCTTGTGCTGGGTGACCTGGAACTGGGCGATCTTCTTGCCGAATTGCTCGCGACCCTTGACGTACTCCAATGCCCGGTCGAAGGCTCCCTGCGCCGTGCCCAGGCCTTGTGCCGCCGTCTCGATGCGGCTCTCGTCGAAGAAGTTCAGGATCTGGTAGCAGCCCTTGTTCTCCTCGCCGAGGAGGTTGCCGGCCGGCACACGGACGTTCTTGAAGCTGACCTCACCGGTAGAGGTCATGCGGATGCCCATCTTGT
>JAUWTE010000175.1 GCA_030609765.1 Acidobacteriota bacterium | reverse complement strand
CGCCGATGCCGCGCAGCCCGGTACCGCGAGCGAGGTTCATCAGCACGGTTTCGGCTTGGTCGTCGGCGCTGTGTCCGAGGGCCACCGCTTCGGCCGGCCATTGAGTCAGGCTGCGAGCAAACATATCCAGGCGCGCCTGCCGGGCGGTAGCCTCCAGCGAGCCTTTCTGCCCCGCGAGCTGAGCTCGCTCAACGAAAAACGGCAAGCCGGCCGCCGCCGTGAGCACACGCACCTGTTCCTCGTCTTGATCGGCGGCGCTGCCGCGCAGGCCGTGATTCAAGTGGCAGACTGCCAGATCGAGGTCGAATTGCGGAGCCAGCGCCAGTAGAACATCGAGCAGGACCGTGGAGTCGACCCCCGCGCTACAGCCCACCAGAAGGCGGCTGACGCCATCGAAGAGCTGTTGCTCCGTGATGTACCGCGCCGACGCCTCGATGAGGGTAGCGGGAGAGGTCGATGCGCTCGACTCCTCATGCTTCATGGTAGCGAGCCCAGGGGAAAGAAGTGGCGGTGGAGGGATTCGAACCCCCGACTCGGCGGATATGAGCCGCCTGCTCTGCCTCTGAGCTACACCGCCATGTGGAATCGGGACACCCGCGGCGGGGCCAGGGCGCGACCTGCCAGGCCAAATCCCGGGCGGCGGGGTCCATCAGGCATTCATGGTAGGCGAGGGCATCCCATCAATCAAGAAATGCCTTGCGACTGCCGATCAACTGCTGGAACCACGATTTGATGGCTCCCGTGTAGCGTTTGGTCAGAATGACGGGGATCTTCACCTGCTTGGCAACGCTCTCCGGAATATCCCCGAACATGGCACGCTGGATCAGTCCTTCCTCGGGCGCCCCCATGATGATCAGATCGTAGCCCTTGGCCGCCCTCAGGATGGCGTTGTCGAGCCGCCGACGCGGCCCCAGGGCCTCGACGAAAACCTCGAAATCAGCCGCATCGATTCCCTCGAGAGCCTCCAGATCGGCCTGTAAACGAGCGTGGGCCTCCGTCTCCAATCCCGGTCGGACCACATGCAACAGGGTAATTGGCGCACCCCTCGAGTCGTGGAGCGCCGAAGCGACACGCAGCGAGAGCTGTGCCGCCTCGATGCTGGCCACCGGAACGATGATCCGCTCCACCGACCCCTGGTGCGCCCGTCGCACGACGGCGACATCGAACGAGGCGTTCAGCACGAGCTCATCGAGCACAGTGCCGAAGACCCGGTCACGACGCTTGACCGATCCCTCCCAGCCCAGTACCACGAGATCCACGCCCTTCTCTTCGGCCGTCTCGATGACGGCCCGCGCAATGTTGTGGCCAATCCGTACCATGCTGTGCAGCGGCACCTTGCCGTCGGCCGTCTCGTGGGCGCAGGCCAAGATCTTGCGTGCCGGCTCGAGAAAGCGGCGGCCGGCGTGCGGCGGGAGTTGGGCCGGTACGCGGACCACGTTCAACAAGACCAGGTCGCCCTGCCGAGCAGCCGATAACCGTGCGCCGAGATCGACCAAACCCTGGCACGTACGCGGGTTGGCCACTGGCACCAGGACGCGGAAGTCCTCGGCCGGTGACACCGGTACCTCATGCAAGATCACGGGTGTCGCCTTCGCCTCACGCTCCTTGCCGCGTGAGTAGACGTAGTAGATCAACACGCCCGCGGCGATGTACGCGGCACAGATGATGATGCCCTTGGGACTGTAGAAGAAAAGGAAGGCAGCGAGGAACAGGTTGATCCCGGCAGCCAGCAGGGGCACGAAGGGCACGAAGGGCACCCTGAAGCCGCGGTCGATGTCGGGTCGATGGCGTCGCAGGTTGATGACAGAGATGTTCACCAGCGTGAACAGCAGCAGGAACATCACATCCGTGGCCGAGGCCACGTCCTCGATGGGGAGGGCCACGGCCATCACGATGATGAATACACCCGAGATGATGGTCGCCCAGTGGGGCGTGCGACGCAGCGGGTGGATCTTCCCCAAGATCGCGGGGAGATTGTGGTCTCGGCCCATCGCGAACGAGACCCGCGATGACGAGTAGATGGTGGCGTTCAACGCACTGATGGTTGAGAACAGGCCGCCGATGAGGAAGATCAGCTTGCCATACGGCATGAACTCCTCGGCCGCCTCCACCATCGCCATCTCGCCTTTGAGGCCCAGGATCTGCCAGCTCGGCGTCCCATCGCCGACCACTGCCGCCAGCGCGACGAAAGCAACGAGGATGTAGATCGGCACCACGATGGCCAGCGACAGGAAAATCGACTTCGGGATGTTGCGTTTCGGGTCCTTCACCTCCTCGCCACACTGGGCGATGATCTCGTAGCCCTCGAAGGCTATGAACGTGAGACCCATCGCAGTGACGACCCCCGCCCAGCCACGCGGCATGAAGGGGATGAAGTGCTGTGGCCAATCGGCGCGCGCGGCATCGGTGAAAATCGCCCAGAGGCCGAAAGCCAGGAAGGCGGTGATGATGACCATCTTCAAGACGGTCACGGCCGTCCCGGCCAGACCTGTTTCTTCGGCCCCGCGGTAATTGATGTAGGTAAAAAGAACCACCACCAGCACAGCGAGGTAGATGGCGGAGGCCTCCTCCGGCCCAGCACCGAGAAGCGGCAGGGGCACGATGTCCAGGAGTGAGGTCCCGGTCATGTGCAGGATTTCGGAGGCAAAAGCACCGAAGGCGATCGCATAGAGACTGCAGGCCACCGCGTGGGCAAACCAGGACATCCAGCCGGAGAGGAATCCGCTGGGCTGGGGCAACGCCTCCTTGACCCACAGGTAGCCACCGCCCGCTTCGGGGAAGCATGACCCGAGCTCGGCATATGCGAGGGCGGTGAGCGTGGTGACCAGGCCGTTCAGCAGGAACACGAGCACCAGGGCTGGACCGGCTTCTCCTGCCGCGAGCCCCGTGAGAACGAAGATGCCGGCACCGATCATGGCGCCGACACCGATCATCGTGACGTGCAGTAGACCGAGATCGCGGGAGAGGCCGGTGTCTAGACCGACATCAGCGGAGGGCCCGTTGGTGGTGATCTCCTCGGCCACGTACCCGAACCCCTAGGCTGATTTCTTCTTTTTCTTCTTCCTGGCGCTGATCGCTATCTCGAGCGCTTCGTCGATCCTCTCCTGCACGCCGCTCTCGTCAGCGCTCTCGACAATGGCGATCTCCGAAACGATCAGGTACTTGGCCTTCTCGTACATCTGCTTCTCGCGATACGAGAGCGCCTTCCGCTTCGAAAGATTGACTAGGTTCTTCAGGACGTCGGCCATGTCGAACAGATGGCCGGAACGCATCTTTTCTGCGTTCTCCTTGTAACGGCCCTTCCAGTTCGAATAGCTGTCAATCTCCGGACTGCGCAGGTGCTCGAAGAGCTCGGTGATCTGCTTCTTGTCGAACAGTTTGCGGAGTCCGACGGTACGCGAGTTGCCCACCGGTACCATGACCGTGGTCTCGTTGGAGAAGATTCGCAGGTGATAGAACTCCTGCTCCGCCCCGACGATCTGTCGCATGCGAATCTCCTCGATGATTCCGACGCCGTGATTCGGGTATACAACCTTGTCGCCTACAGCGAAGCGCAAGATACCCCCCAAGTTGAATGAGTAGATGGCGAAAAATAGAGAGATGGAGCGTACTGACCTGTTAAGGATACTCCGAAACATCATGGAAGTCAACATGCGTTTCCGCTGAAACCCAAGCCAGTTCTACGTTTGCCGGAAATATGGTGGGCCAGGCACGCCTCCCTGGGGCACCATAGGAGACGTATCGAACCGCCGCGGGATCGGACCCAGCAGGCACGAATCGGTTACCCTACGGTAGGTAAACGGATAAGCTGCCGACCGTGGGCGGTCAGTGCCTGCCGCTCCTCACTGTCGCCCAGCCGACATCCGATGTCCGCCGAACGTCACCAACAGAGTTGCACAGCGGGCGCAGCTTCTGACCGCGCCTGATCAGGCCCCTGAATGCCACATCCGAAATCGGCGCTAATCCAAGCCTGGCAAGGATTGAGCCGCAGTGAGTGCAGTTGCCTGGAGGAAAAAAACGCGCTGTGGCAGAACGGGCACATGCCTTGCATTGAATCTCTACGACAGACAATTTACAGGCCCCGACGAATTGGGCTTCCACAGCCGCACAGATGGAGGTAGAGCAATGCGCAACCCAACCAGTTTCTGCCGCCCTCGAGTGTCCCTCCCAATTCGCATCAACCGCCGGGCGACAGCCGGTCTCTGGACGACGATCAGCCTGGTGGCGATCATCGCGTTACTGTCGGCTCCTCAGCCGGCGTTCGCCGCAGCTGCTGATGACCCGCCCCTAGCGGACGACCCTCCCGCACGCGGCACCGCCCAGGCCCCACCCGATTTTCGCTTTACTCCGGTTGGTGGCTGGTTCGCGGTTCGCGGCGGCTACAGCCTCACCAGTGCCAACAGTGACATTTACACCTTCTACATCGAGAACTTGACCCTGGAGAAGAGTGACTTCAACCAGGGGCTCTTCGGTGTGGACTTTGGTTGGGTCATCACACCTCGCGTTGAGCTCATCTACGGCTTCGAGTACCTCACCACCACAGCCGCTTCCGAGGACCGGTTCTTCGTCGACGAGTTTGGCGCACCGATCACCCAGCAGACCCAGTTCCGCCAGGCGCCCATGTACGTCAAGCTGCGATTCAACCTCATCCCTCGAGGTAAGCAGATTGGCAGCTACTCATGGGTCCCCTCCAAAGTCGTGCCCTACGCCGGCGTTGGCGGAGGATTCACCTGGTGGGAGGTCTATCAGTTCGGCGACTTCGTCGACTACACGGACCTGACAATCTTCTACGAGGAGTTCCTCTCGAATGGATGGGCTCCGACTCTGGGCGTCTTTGGAGGCGTCGACTTCTCGCTGTCCAAGAGCGTCGGCCTGATGGCACAGGTCGAATACGCTTGGGCCAGCGGGACCCTGGCGCCCGCCTTCGCCGGCTTCGACCCCATCGATTTGTCGGGCCTGCGGCTTTCATTCGGTGTCAACTTCCGCTTCTGAGTACAGACTTCCGATGCGCTACGTTATGCTCAAGGTGAGAAGCAGCAGCAAGCAGGGCAAGGAGAGATGACGATGCGAAATCGATCCGCTGGCAAAATTAGGCTGGGCGTCTCCGCACTGGCGATCCTGGCGGTCATCGGAACTGCGAGCGCCTTCGCCGCGCCCGCCCTGGATGCGCAAGAAGCAAGCTCCCAGGAAACCTCCCAGACGGCGCTCCGCGTCGACCCTCGCTGGCTCCCGTGGGCCGGTTGTTGGGAGATGATCGCCGACACGATCGACTCCCAGACGGTGGAGTCTGTCGGCACCCTGAATGTTTGCATCATCCCTCGCTCTGATGCGCCGGGTGTGCGTGTGGTCACCTTCCTGGATGGCCGGGTTGTTTTCGAGGAGTCGGTAGTCGCCGACGGCAGCCGGCGGCGCCACGTGGAAAACGACTGTGATGGACGTCAGACGGCGCAGTGGTCGGCCGACGGCCATCGCCTCTTTACCAATAGCGAAATGACCTGTGACGACGGTCTCTCGCAGGTTACGGCAGGAGTCAGCCTGCTGGTTTCCGGCAACACTTGGCTCGATATCCAGTCCATCTTCCTGGATGACCGCATGCACCGTGAGCTGGTCGTGCAGCGCTACCGTCGGGTCAATGACAGCAAGGCACGCGAGCTCGGCGCGGTGGCGCTGAGCGATCGCCAGCTTCTGCTGGCGGCGCGCGAACGCGCGGCCGCGGCCACACCGCTCGACATCGATGACCTGCTCGAAGCCAAGGATTGGGTGCCTGTCGAGGCGATCGAGGCGCTGGTAGTCGAGACCCAAGCCAGCTTCCCCATCGATTCGAATGCCCTCAACGCCCTTGCTGACAGCGGCCTACCTACGACCGTTATCGATCTGCTAGTGGCACAGTCCTACCCGGACTACTTCGTGGTCGAAAACACCGCCATCGGGGGCGTAGCGCCTAGTCCCGTTGGCCCGAGGGTCATCTATCAGCCGCCCTACTACTCCTCCGTGTACCTCGGCTTTCCCTCCTTCTACTACCCGTGGGGTTGGGGCTATGGGAGTTGGGGTTGGGGTGCTGGCTGGGGCTATAACGCCTACTATCCGTTCGGTTGGTCTCCGTGGCGTGGCAGTGGTTGGGGTCGTTATCCCTCCTACCGCTACCGTTCCTCCGTACCTCGCTACGGCAGCGTCTATGGCGGCAGGGTGATCAACAACCAGGGCTATGCGCGGGCTCGCCCGGCTGCCACTCCCTACGGGGGTGGCGGTAGGAGTGGCGGTAGCAGCCGCAGCGCCGTGAGACGAGGTGGAGGCTCCGGTGGTGGTAGTGGTGGTAGTGGAGGTGCCGTAGGCTCCAGCACTCCGGGCTTCTGGAGGAGCTTAGGAGCAGCTCTGGGCAGCTCGAGGGGTTCGTCCGGGAGATCTACAGTGAGCTCCAAGGGCTTCAGCAGCGGCAGGGCCAGCAGTGCCAGCGGAGGCAGCGGGTCCAGCAGTAGCAGCGGTGCCCGGACGGCCAAGCCCAAGGGCGGCGCCAAGCCAGGCGGCTCTACGACTCCTTGACCACGACCGCAGGCCGGCCGTTCTGACGCTGCTCGACCGCTAGCGTCAGCTCGCCCCTGAGCAATCGCAGGATGTCTTCTCCCGCCACCTGCCGTGGGCCCCCCGCCCGTGGCGGGTGGGGGCCCGCCGGTTCACCCGCGCGCTCACCCGTGACGGGGGGGGGGCCCACCCACGAGCGATACTTTGGGTTTG
>JAUWTE010000115.1 GCA_030609765.1 Acidobacteriota bacterium | reverse complement strand
CGCCAGTGCTCACCAGCGTACTGATATCGAAACATCAGGTTCACGCCGGCACCGGTTGCCCTTGGTTCTTGGTCTACGGCGAAGTAGGGCACCAGCTCGATCATGATCCCGAACGTACTTCCCTGGCGGCCACCGCCCACCTTGGGCAGGTTGACCGTGAAGCGCACGATGGCCTCGGTGATATGGGTCGAGGTGCGGTCCACATCCTTGACCGTCCCGGGGCCGACCCCCGCGAGGAATGCCATCTCGAATCGCTGGCCGTCGCCGCTCGTCGGGGCACCCGTCGGGTCGCTTGCGACCTGCTGCGCTGAAGCCACAGTCGTGGATGCAGGCGCGAGGAGGCAGCCGCTCAGGAAGAGGGCCGCAACCCAGGTGTGACGCATCGATCTACTCCCTGTGAATAGGCCGCATGAGAACGCGGCTATAATGACCTCGCCATGTCCGTCGACCAACAGAAGCGCAAGGCCTCCCGAGGTGCTCGCGGCCCCGACGCGCGATTCCAGCATAGTCTACAGCGTGCTACCGAGGCATTCGCCCACGTCGAGCTGCCGATACCACGGGATCGCCTCCTGCACCTCGGTGTGGGCTCTACTCTGATCTTCCTTGCTCTGGCGGCGACACTCGCGCACGCTGTCGCGCGTCCCGCGGGACCGCCCGCCCTGCGCACGCTGGCGTGGATTCCTGTCGCCTACGCGGTTCCTGCCGCTTGCACCGCCTTCGTTTTGGCTCTGCGGCGTAGGCCGGGTCTCTGGGCGTATCGCATCCACGGCATTGCGATGGCGGCGGGAGTCACTATCGCGGGCAACGGCGCCCTGCTGCATGCGGCGGCTGCCGGCCGGCAAGACCTCGGACTTCCCGCGCTATTCGGCTCTCCGACCGTGGCGCCCCTGACCTTCGCAGGCGTGGCCGCGGTTGGCTGGATCGCCGCGTGGAGTGACGAGGCTCTCGGGGTGGGGCGTGCTCCCGAGGTCGTGGCGCGCGGGACAGCGCCTGCCGTTCCGGGAAGAAGGGCGCTGCTGCTGGTTACCCTGCTCGGCTTCCTGGCACTGGCCATCATCGGTGCAGTCGACCACGCCCCCGAAGGGATGAAATGGACCGAAGCGATCGCGCTGATCCTTGCCTTGTGGGCTGCGGGAGCGGTTCTGGCGACCATGCTGGGCGTTGGAAAGGCGGTGTGGAAGCTCACCTATGTCGGCGCCATGATGGGCAACGTGATGGTCGGCTTCCTCGGCCTGGCGTTGCATCTGTCGGCGAACATGGTCGGCCCGCCGGAGGCCTTGCTGCAGCGTATGGTGCTGCAAGCTCCTCTGGCGGCACCGTTGCTGCACGGCCTTCTCGGCATGCTCGGCATGCTCTCGGTTGCCGAGCCGGCCATCGCCCATCAGGATCTGGAGGAGGTGTGGCCGCCACGCCGCCGACGCCAGGGAAACGGCAACGGTGCAAAGTAGCATCCTCCGGCAGGCCCATCACACTTTCACCACGGCTTGCCGGCCTGCTATCGCTTGGAGGCGGTGATCCCCGGCCCGCCCGCGCCCACCTGGGGCCGTAGCTCCCCGAGTGAAGGTGGGTTGGCCTCCGTGACCCGCAGGTACATGGCGAGGATCGCGCAAAAGAGGAGGCCGGCGAAGAGGCCCGCTGTAGCAACGCTGCTGCTGCTCGCCGGCTCCCCGGCCATGGGAACCACGAAGAGACCGACGAAGTTGAAGGTCCCGTGCGCGAGCACAGCCGGGTAGAGCGATCCCGACCTCCAAACGAGCAGTCCGAGGAACAGACCGATCGGCAGGCGAGGCAAAAAGCCTATCGGGTCGAGGTGGAAGGCTGAAAACAGTACCGCCCCCAGAAGGATGGCCGAGGCCCAGCCACCACGCCGGGCCAGAAGCTGCAAGAGCAGCCCGCGAAACAGCACCTCCTCGCAAACCGCAGCCAGTAGCACGCCGGTGAAAAACAAGACGGCCACGTCGAGGAGGGTGTCGGTTCTCATTAGTTCCTGCATGCTTTTTTCGAGGATCTCCCGCATGGCGCCATCATCCGGCCACGACAACAGGATGAGGTACTGCATGGCTCCTCCGAAGACCTGCAGGGGCAGCGTGGCAACGAGGGCCATGACCCAATGCACGGCGTCGGTGCGCCGCAGAGCCAAGCTTTCGGACGGCGACAATCCCAGGCGGAAGGAAACCCAAAGAGACAGGCCAAGAAGCGAAATGAGCTCCGAGATGATCAAGGTGAAGCGCAGGCCGAACCCGAGCGATAGGGCCAGCACGCTGATGCTGAGGTGCAAGGCGAGGGCGAGCCCGAAGATCACCAGGGCAATACGCCGGCATGCCCAGGCGGCCGGCCATCCCCGCCCAGCCGGCTTTGCCGAATGGCCAGCGGCTGCTTCCAGATCGCTACCGGCGGCTGGCTCTACCTCACTGCCGGCGGTCGGCTCTATCGCGTCTCTAGCGGTCGGCTCAACCGAGTGGCCGTCGTTGTCACGCCTGGGATTCATGGGCTGGTTCCTTTACAGGGGGTGCGGCGCGGTATTCTACTAGCATGCCGTGGTGAAAGTGTGCTGGGTCTGGCAAGTTTGACTCGCGGCTGAAGACGAAGAGGACGGGAGCGGCGGCGTTGCCGTCCAACAAGAACGGGGACCAGGAAGAGGGCGTTCTTTGCGTGGACTGATCCGCCAGTCGGTCCGGCGGCCCGTCGCGGTGTCGATGCTCTACGTCGCCGTGGGCCTGCTGGCTGTCGCTGCCTGGTTCGATCTGTCGATCGACGTTGACGTCACGGGCGACTTTCCCGAGGTCTTCGTGCGGACCAGCTGGGGCATGGCTGCGCCCGAGTCGGTGCAGGCCCTGGTGACCAGTCCTGTTGAATCCCTCGCGGTCACCATTCCCGGCGTCCGCCATGTCACCTCGACGTCCCTACGAGGCTCGTCCGAGGTCAGGATCGAGCTCGATGAGGAGGTCAACCTCGACCTCGCCGTTTTCGAGCTCACCGACCGGCTCGCGCTCCTGCGCGAGGATTTCCCCCCCGGCACCGGCGTTCCCTTGATCACCCAGTACGTGCCCCAGGAGTTCGCCGACTTCGGCAGCGACCGCTTCATCCAGTACGGATTGAGCTCCCCCTCGTCGCTGAACGAGCTGCGGACGTGGGCCCAGGACAACCTGGTTGTACCGTTCGCCGCAATCGAGGGTGTCGCCGAGGTGGAGGTGCGCGGCGGCAGGGATCCTCATCTGCGGGTCAGTCTCGACCCCGAGCTCTGCGAGCTCTACGGGGTCTCCCCGCTGGATGTGCGCCAGGCGGTCAGCAGCCTGGCCACGAGCTGGCCGATCGGTCAGCTCGAGGTCGACGGAACGGCGTATGCGGTGCGCGTGGACTACGACCTCGATGACATCGACACGCTGATGGCACTGCCGGTCGGCAAGGTGGGGAACTCGATCGTCAGGGTGTCGGACGTCGGAGCCATCGACACCGCCTTCGAGGTGGCTGCCAGCTACGATCGTATCGATGGCGAGGCCCGCGTCACGCTGAACATCTCGCGCCGGCCGGGCAGCGATGTGCTGCAGGTAGCGAAGGCGGTGCGCAGCAAGATGGTGAGCCTCGAGGAGACCATGCTCCCGGAGGAGATTAACGTCGAGCTCATCGTCGACACGCCGGCGGAGCTCGAGGAAGAGCTCGCCTTGCTCACTCGCCGCCTCGTCGTGATCTTGGTGATCGTTGTGGTTTTGCTCCTCGTCATGTTGCGTGACCTGCGTACGCCCCTCTTTTTGTTCGCCACGCTGCTGGCCGCGCTTTCTCTGACCGTCGTAGCGCTCTATCACTTCGATGTCCCCGTCAACGTGCTGACACTCACCGGGCTGGCCCTGGCCTTCGGCATGCTGGTCGACAATGCCGTCGTCGTGCTCGAAAACATCGTTCGCTATCGGGAGGCCGGCCTCAGTCGAGAAGATGCCGCCGAGCGTGGCACAGCAGAGGTGGTGGTTCCGGTGCTGGCGGCGACGCTGACCACGATCGGAGTCTTCTTCCCCTTCGTCTTCTTTCAGGGGCGCTTGCGTGACTACTACTTGCCCTTGGCCCTGGCGGTGACTTTTGCCCTGGCGGCGTCCCTGGTTGTCGCACTGACCCTGATGCCGGCGGCCGCGGCGCGTGGCTGGGTGGTGCGGGCGCCCCGAATTGGTCGCGAACCGGGCAAACGCTACCGGCAGGCGCTCGGATTCGGACTGCGACACCCCTGGCTGATCGTCATCCTCGTGGTGGCGATGGGCGGCTTTTCCTGGTGGCTGTTTCAGGAAAAGGTGGCGCGGGGTGGCTTTCAGTTCTTCTGGGGTGCTCGCGATCGCCTGGTCGTATCGCTCGAGCTGCCCCCCGGATCCGAGCCCGGCCTCGTCGATCGCGAGCTGCATCCCTTCGAGGAGTACGTGCTGGACTTGCCCGATGTAGAGCGTGTCGAGGTCATGGTGAGCGGCGATCGCGCCACGCTGATCGTTACCTTCCCGCCCGATGTCGAGGCCACCGCATACCCACTCATCATCAAGGACGAGCTCAAGGCGATGGCCACGCGCTATGCAGGCGTTCGCCTGTTCGTCTCCGGCTTCGACCAAGACTCGTTCTTCTCCGACGGCATCGGATGGGGACCCAGATACAACTCGCGCATCCAGCTCCTCGGCTACAACTACGAGCAGTTGGGCGAGTTCGGCGACGCAATCGCCAGGATGGCGCGCCGCAACCCCCGCGTCGAGGATGCCGCCGTGACCTCGGGGGGTAGGGGCTATTATCGCAGGATCGGTTCGGAGCTGGTTCTCGAGATCCGCCGCGAGGTACTGGCCGACCACGGATTGACGGTCCAGCGTGTCATCTGGCAACTGCGATCCCTGCTGCAAGGTGACACCTGGCGGGGCAGGGTCATCGTGGGGTCCAAAGAATGGGTCTACAGGGTGAAGGTCGAAGGGGTCGACGAGAGGACATTGGTGGAGGTTCTCGACACCCCTGTGGAGGGAGCCACCGGCCGCGGCCTGCGGCTTGCCGATGTCCTCGTGGTTGACGCGCGGCCCGTTCCCGGCGCCATCACTCGAGAGGACCAGCGCTACGACCGCTGGGTGCAGTGGGAGTACCGCGGCTCCTCACGGGCGCGTGCCGGCTACGAGCAGGCGATCTTCGACTCGATCGAGCTCCCCCCCGGCTATACCGCGCGCATCCCGGAGTCCTACTTTCTGACCGTGGAAGAGCGGCAGCAGGTGCGCAACGTCGCGATCGCGGCCCTGATCATCGTTTTCATGGTACTGGCCTCCCTTTATGAGTCGCTGATTCAGCCGTTCATCGTGCTGCTCGCTGTGCCGTGCGCGTTGATCGGGGTGGTGCTGATCTTTTTCTTCACGGGGAAGGCCTTCGATCCATCGGCGATGATCGGCGTCGTGCTGCTCGGCGGCATCGTGGTGAATAACGCCATCATTCTGGTGGATCACATCAACCTGCGGCGCCAAGACGGCCTCGAGCTCTGCGACGCCATCCTCAGGGGCGCGGCCGAGCGCGTCCGGCCGATCCTCGTGACCTCGATTACGACCATCGGGGGCTTGCTGCCCCTCGTCATGGTGACCTCTTCAGAGGTCGGCTCGCGCAGCAGCCAGGACATCTGGTCTAATCTGGCACTGGCGACGATCGGCGGGCTGAGTGCAGCCACGGTGTTGACGCTGACGGTGATCCCGGTGCTCTATCTGCTCGCCGAGCGTGCCCGCGGGGGGGGCCGTCGAACGGGGGCGCGAGTCGCACAGATCTGGCGTTCACTTCCCGATTAGTGGTGAAATGCTCTATTGACTGGAGGATCGATGAGCCGTCGAGGGCTTTACATAGCGACCGTGGTCATCGCAGCCGCGGGAATTATCTACTGGTTGGCACCGTGGGGTGGCGAGGAGCCTGGCGACATCAACGGCGCTGACCCGGCAGCGAGTACCGAGGGCACCTTCCACCCCCCCCCGTCTCAAGAGGTCCCGGTGACGGTCGCCACCGCGGTACGTGGTGACCTGGTCATGCGCATCACGGCTACAGGGACAGCCGAGGCCGACCGCCTTCTCGAGCTCTCGTCGCAAGTGAGCGCCAGGATCAAGGAGATCCCGGTAGTCGAGGGTCAGTTCGTGGATGCCGGTGAGCTGCTCGTGCTGCTCGATGACACCGAGCTGAAGATGGACCGGGATCAGGCCGAAGCCGCCTTGCTGCAGTCGGTCATGCGTTTCGCCGAGAACATGATGGCGATTCCCGGCGATCCCGTCATTCGTGAATCCGATCTGAACCAGGATTCCGGCATGAGTGCGGCCGAGTTTCTGCGCCAGTTCATCTCCCCCCAGGGCTACCAGGCACTACTGGCTCACCCCAACCTGGAGGAACGGCTCGAGGAGCTCAGCCGTGAGGAAATCTCATCGGCCCACTCGGAGCTTTCCTCTCGAACCCTCTCACTGGAAAAAGCAGAGCTCGACCTGAGTCGCACCCGGGTTCTGTCCCCGTTCACAGGGCAGGTGACCGGGCTCGATGCGGTCAGTGGTCCCAACGTGAAGTCGTGGCCCGTGATGGGGCAGCAGGTCGGCCCGGGCGTCGACCTGATGCTGCTGGTCGACGCCGATCCGATCAAGCTTCGGGTCGAGGTCATCGAGTCGGAGATCGGGCAGGTGCACGAAGGTCGTAGGGCCGAGGTCAGATTCCCGGCCTTCAGAGACGAGGTTTTTACCGGCACCATCGAGGCCATCAGCCCCGTGGTCGACGCTGACCGCAAGTCGCTATCGGTATCGGTGGCCCTGCCCAATCCGCGGCACCAGCTCAAACCGGGCATGTCGGCTCAGGTCGTGCTCGACACCGAGATTTTCACGGATCGTCTTCTGATTCCCGGTACCGCGGTGATCTATCGTAGCGATCGTCCCGTTGTCTTCGTTGTCCGAGGTGGTCGGGCCCAGTGGGAGTACATCGAGAAGGGCCTCGAAAACGCCGATTGGGTCGAGGTCCTGAGCGGCGTATCAGAGGGTGATCAGGTGATCACCAGCGGCCATTTCACCATGGCTCACGACACTCCCGTGAGGATTGCCGAATCCTCATGATCCAGAGGCTCTCGATCTGATGTCGATCGCCGGCATTGCAATCCGCCGCCCCGTCGCGACCATCATGGCCTGCGTCGCGGTCCTGTTGCTGGGATTGGTCTCCTACGGCGGCCTTGCCGTAGACCTCTTGCCTGATATCGGTACCCCGCGCATTACGGTGATGACGCGGGCCACGGGGCTGGCGCCGATCGAGATCGAGCGCATGGTTTCGGTGCCGCTCGAAAACCAGGTCAGTCGTGTCCCCGGATTCGAGCGCGTGACCTCGATCTCGCGCGAGGGGATGTCGGTCCTGACCATAGTCTTCCCTTGGGGCGTCGACCTCGATCTGGCGGCCCTCCACGTGCGCCAGGCGGTGGAGCTTGCCACCGAGATTCTGCCGGAAAGCGCCGAGCGCCCGGCCGTGCTCCGGTGGGACCCGGGCAGCGAGCCGGTCATGGGCGTGGCGGTGGCCGGCACCGGTTCTCTGGGGCGGCTTCGGCAGCTCGTGGAATCGGTAGTCGTATCTCGACTCGAGCAGGTGCAGGGCATCGCCGGAGCCCAGGTGACGGGTGGCGCTGAGCGGGAGATTCACATCAGTCTGGATCCCGATCTTCTCGCGCTCTATGGCGTTACGGTTACCCAGGTTCTGGATCGGCTGGCGATGGCCAACCTGAGCTCGCAGTCGGGAACCGTTCTGCAAGGTGCCTATCGGTACTCGGTGCGCGTCCTGGGTGAGTTTACCGGTATCGACGAGATCGCTACCGTGCCCGTAGGGCAGGGCTCACAGGGAGCGATGCTGCGAGTCTCTGATGTTGGCGCCGTTTCTGAGGGCACGCGACCGCGTCAGGCGGGCGCGCTGCTGAACGGCTCCCCGGCGGTAGGCGTGTTGCTCTACAAGGAGGCGGGCGTCAACACCGTGCAGGCGGTCGAGGCGGCCAATGTAGCCCTCGATGAGTTGCGCGGGGAGTACCCCGAGCTGACACTGGCCGTCGCCTTCGAGAATGCCTCTTTCATTCAGGAGGCAATCGACAGCGTGGTTCAGAACATCCTGATCGGCGGCCTCATTGCCTTCAGCATCTTGTTCCTGTTCCTCAAAGATCCGCGCAACCCGGTGTTGCTCGGCGTCTCCATCCCGG
>JAUWTE010000102.1 GCA_030609765.1 Acidobacteriota bacterium | reverse complement strand
TGATCACGATGCCGCGCTTCCGGGCTTCCTCGCGCGCTGCCTCGAGCACGATGTGGGGCGGGCTGATCTTGTAGTTGGTCAGGTTCATGGTGACCTGGGCGCGGTTGTAGTCCTCGATCACCCAGCCCATACCCTTCATTTCCTTGAAGCGTACATCCTTGAAAACCGGCCCGCTCGGGTTGTCGGGATCGATGCCGATGAACTTGTACCGCTCCCTGAGATCGCCACCGTGGGCTTCCTCGTAGTGCTCGGCGAGCTCGTTGAACGATTCTCCGACGACGTCGCACATGCCACACGGATAGGTGCCGTCCTCGGGGAACTTGACCGGCTCTCCCTTGTAGTAGAACGGCTCGGTGTTGCCGGCGCGCTTCCAGCGGCCACGCTCCCTGAGCTCGTAGGCGATCTCGGTGGCGTAGCGTCGGTCGGATGTATTGAGGTTGATGTTGTAGGCGATCAGGAAATCGCGAGCCCCAACGGCCGTGGCGCCTGCGGTGGCATTGAACTCCGCCGGCCCGAAGTCGGGCTTCCACTCGGGGTCCTTGAGCCTGTCGGGCAAGGCCTCGTATTCGCCGGCGCGAACCTTGGCCAGGTTCTGGTGCTCGGGCCTGCTCGCCGCATGCTCGTAAAGGAAGACGGGTATACCGAGATCGTCGCCAATACGCTTGCCCACCTGGCGTGCGATCTCGGCGCAATCTTCCATGGTGACGCCCGACACCGGCACGAATGGGCACACGTCCGTGGCGCCAAAGCGCGGGTGGGCGCCCTTGTGCTCGCGCATGTCGATGAGCTCAGACGCGCGCTTGACCGCCCGGAAGGCGGCCTCGCCGACAACTTCCGGAGAGCCCACGAAGGTGACGACCGTGCGATTGGTGTCGGCCCCGGGATCCACATCGATCAGCGTGACCCCCGACACTGCCTCTATGACGTCTGTTATGTCCTTGATGAGGGCTTCGTCCCGCCCCTCGGAGAAGTTGGGCACACACTCGACGATCCGTTCCATGGAGACTCTCTATCTAGTGCTGTTCGGCACCGTCGGCCGGTGTTGTTCGCCGCCGTCAGTCGGTGTTTTGCCGCGCCATCAACCGGTGCGGCTCGACACCGCTCGTTCTTCGGGAATGGGCACTTCAAGGCCCCCGCCAATGCCCATGATGCCGAAGCCCGCGCCCGATAACAAACTGCTTGGACCCGGGCTGGCGGCGATGCTCTGACCTCGGCCCGGGAAAGGGGCCAGAGGTGGCCGTCTCCATAGGCAGGACAGCCGGCCGGGTCTCCGTTGGTGCTCCCCTTTGCATGGAGACGACCGGCCGGCTATCTGACGACGGGTAGGAAGGCGGTGCTATTCGCCGATCTCCCTTTCCACCCGCCGCTTGCCCAGATACGCAACGAGCGCATAGAGCCCGACGAGGATTGCAGGTCCGAGCAAAGCCGGCAGCCAGGTGATGGCCCAGTCCTCCGGGGCTGGCCACCCGTAGATGAGCAGGCAGACCACCGTGATGAGACCGGCAAGACTCGCGTAGGCAATCAGCGCCGGTTTCCAGGAAAGCTCAGGCAGAATGCCGCCGAAGAACAACCGCGCGGCGATGTAGCCGAAGATCGAGAAGGCGAGAAGGAGTCGCAAGTCGTTGATCTCGGAATCCTGCTGGCCCACGACGTAGAGACGATAGAAGACGATGACCGCCAGGAAGATCTGGGTCAGCCCCAGAAAGACCTGCGCGATCATGCCGTTGATACTGTGTGACCTTTCGTCACCCGCAAACATTTCTTGGAACATCAGCGTTCTCCCTTGATCCAGAACAGCTCATCCAGGCGCTTGTCGGTTGCTCGGGCGAGCATCAGGCAGAGCTTCAGGGTCGGGTTGTACTTGCCGGCCTCGATCAGACCGATCGTCTGGCGTGTGACGCCCACCTGCTCCGCCAGCTCCGACTGGGTCAGGTCATTTTCCACCCGTGCCAGCTTGAGCTTGTTGTCGATTGCTACTTCTTCCATCGAACTTCCCTCCAGGTTGTAGCACCAACCTGAATGTACGGCATACCCACCATTATGTCAATTATATATTGCATATTGGAAGATATAGTTTCCTCTCACGGTAAGCGTACTCGTGCATGCACGAGGGTATCGCGGAGAGTCGCTCGATCCACCTGACACGGTTGCCGGGTAGGAGTGCCCTGAGGGATTTCCTGCCCTTACGACCGCAGTAGAGCCGTCGTCGGAGACGCCGCGGGCACCTATGACCGGAGGACGACTATGGGGTCCACCCGAGTTGCCCGGCGGGCCGGGATCAGCACGGCGAGTGCTGCCACCAGCACCAGGACCACCGGAACGGTCACGAAAGTGATCAGATCGGTGCTGGTTACCCCATAGAGAATTGTCGACATGAAGCGGGTCAGCCCGAAGGCTGCAACGAGACCGACGGCCACTCCCACGACGGCGATCTTGATGCCCTCGGAGAGAACCATCGACAGCACCCCGCCTGGGTCGGCACCGAGCGCCATTCGAATACCGATCTCATGGCCGCGCTCAGCCACGGAATAGGACATGATCCCATAAGTGCCTACGGCTGCGAGCGCCAGGGCAACAACGGCGAAAATGGTCAGCAGCAAGGTCACGAAGCGTGGCCCGGCGACGGAGCCGTACAGCACGTCTCCCATGGTCTGCTGATCGGAGAGTGGTAGGGCCCCATCGAGCGACCAGACCGTCTCGCGTACGGTACTCGCCAGCGAGGTCGGCGGCACGTTGGTCCGCAGCACTACATTCATCGTGCGAGGGAAGTATCCGATGAGCGCGACCTGGGGAACGAAGAAGTACAACTCTGTACCGGTCTCGCCCTCCAGCCCTCCCTGCTTGACGTCCTTGACGACGCCGACCACGGTTAGCCAGGGACTCTCGTCGCCGGTCCTGACGCGGCGACCGATGGGGCTCTCGTCAGGCCAGAAGGTCTTCCCCATGGTTTCGTTCACCAGCGCCACTGGCATGCCCTCCGTACCCATATCCTGGATAGAAAAGGCGCGCCCTTCGACGATGGGGATCCGCATCGTGTCGAAGTAACCATCGGTGACAAACTGATAGTAATCGACGTTGTGCGGTGGGCCGTCCTCGGTACGCTCGAGCCCTTCGAACTCAGTGTCGTTGGCGTCGACGGCGCGCAATGGCGGCAGCCCGTTCATCGCCGTGGCCGAGGCAACCCCGGGCACAGCCTCCAGCCGTTCGACGAGCTGGTTGAAAAAAGTCATCTGCGACTGGGCGTCGGGGTAGGTGTCGGGCGGCAGGAAGAGCCTGAAGGTCAACAGACCCTCGGCCTCGAATCCCGGATCAACATTCTGCAACGAAGAAAAGCTGCGCAGCATCAGGCCGGCGCCGATGACCAGCACGACCGCCATCGCGAGCTCAGAAACCACCAGTAGGCGACGCAGGCGGTGACGTGCCGAGCCGGCGGTGGCTCGCTCACCTCCCTCGCGCAGGGCAGTGTTCATGTTGTGTGCCGTCAGGTGCATTAGCGGCGCCATGCCGAACAATAAACCCGTGAAGAGCGATACGGCCAACGTGAACAGCATCACCTGGGAGTCGATGCCCACCTCTCCCATGCGTGGGATGCTGCCGGGGCTGGCGGCCAGCAGCGCGCTCACGCCCCACGTGCCGAGCAGCAGACCGGCGACTCCACCGATCAGAGCCAGCAGGATGCTTTCAGTGAGGAACTGGCGCATCAGGCGGCTGCGCCCCGCCCCGATTGCCGTACGGATAGCGATCTCCTTCTGGCGAGATTCACCGCGGGCAAGGAGAAGGTTGCCGACGTTGGCGCAGGCGATCAGCAACACGAATCCCACGACCCCAAGCAGCAGGAGCATCACCGGCCTGGCCTCTCCGATCGCCTCCTCCTGAAGCGGCTCCATCTGCAGGCGATGGGTTTCGGGGTTCGGAACGTGCCCGCCAGGCACTCGCTCTCGCCAGGTGGCTAGAAGCGTCTCGAGCTCGGCCTGAGCCTGTTGTTGGGAGATATCAACGCGCAGGCGTCCCACCGTGTACAGGAAGTGGTTGCCTCGCGGGCGCCGGTTTACCGGATCGAGGCCGAGTGGAACCCAGACCTCGGCACCAGTGTCGAGGATGTCGAAGCCCGGCGGCATGATTCCCACCACAGTGCGCGTCACCCCGTCCACCTCGATCGTGCTTCCGACCAGGTCTTCGCGCCCCCCGAACGCCCGCTGCCAGAGCTCCCATCCCACGGCCGCGACAGCGTCACCCTCCGGCGCGTCTTCTTCTGCCGTGTAGTAGCGCCCGCGCGCCGCGTCCACTCCCAACGTTGCCAGGAAGCTGTGGGTCGTGAAGGCGGCATTGACTCGAATGGGTGACTCGCCGCCCGTAAGGCTCACCTCGCCCGTGGTGTACGCCCCCATATCCTCGAACGACTGGTTCAGCTCCCGGTATTCCATGTACTCGGGCTGCGACATCCAGAACTGGTCGAAGTCGAGGGTCGGGAAGGAGCTGGTGATGTACATCAGACGCTCGGGGGCTTCGTAGGACAGTGGAGCGATGACGACACTGTTGACGACACTGAAAATGGCGCTGTTCGCGCCGATCCCCAGGGCCAGCGTGAGGATCGCCACAAGGGCGAAGCCCGGCGACTGAAGGAGGGTACGAACGGCGTATCGAACGTCCTGGATAAGATCCTGCATGTGGTTCCTCGGTCAGGGCTATCTTGGGCGGACAGACAGAATCGCAGGGGTGGACCTTACTACGCCCATTGGACGAAAAAGGTTCCCCTTCGGTTTACCGGGCGAAGATCGTCTCGAGGTTGCTGGCGTTCTGCTCCATGACCGAGAGAAAATCGCCGGACGCCGGGCGGTTGCCACAGGGGTCGTAGACGATACTCTCGACGCCGAGCTGCCGCAGTCGGTCGGCGATCTCGGCCAACGGCTCGGCCTCCCACAGCATCCACCGGGCCGAATGATCCTCGAGGATGTGTGCCAGTCCCTGCCAGGCCTCATCGTCGGGCATCTCGTCGGGCTCGAAATGCACGCTCTGGAGGTTCAGGGCATAGCGACGCGTGAGGTATTGGTAGACCGGGTGCGAGCCTAGCAGCGGCAGATCGGATTGTCCCTCCGCCAGTCTCCGGATGCGCCCATCGAGCGCGCCCAGATCCGTCTCGAGAGCGGTGAAGCGCTCTTCGAAACCGTTCGCCTCATCCGGCCGAGCCATCGCGAAGGCCTCCTTGATCGCCCTTGCCTGCGCAACAGCCAGGGTCGGATCCAGCCAGGTGGTAAAGGCGAGCTCGCCGTGCTCATGCTCGCCACCCGGACCATGGCTGTGCGTGTAGGCCCCGCCCTCGATGTAGTGATCGGCGAAGCTCGTAGAGGTGTCGATGAGCTTCGAGGGCGGCAGCGGCGCCATCTCGACCCACTTGGCGTAGTAGGCGCCGTTCAGCAAAACGAGGTCCGCTTCCTGGTAGGCGGTGATCGCCTGCGCGTCGGGGCGCCAGTAGGCAGGATCGCCATCGGCCGGCGCCGGGAACTCCACCCGCACCGACTCCCCGCCGATGCGCTCGGCGAAGTACTGCAGGGGGTAGTTCACAGTGAAGACAACGAGCTCTCCACCGTCGCTGGTAGGAGCGGCCTCCCCTGCCTCACCCGCCGGCCCACCACCACACGCAACCGCGATGATCGCCAAGCTCGACACCACGGCCACTGCAAGAAAAGCGTCGCACCTCGCCATCCCTGCCTTCCACGCTTTCCATGCCTTCCACGCCTTCCTCGTCCTCGACATTCTTGTCCTCCTCCGCACCGTGGCTCTCAACAGATTTCGCCTTACATCCTGATCAGGGCGCGAATGACCACGGCGCCGAACTGCTGCGTGACCAGAGTCAGCAGCGCCGCCAGCGCCACACCTCCGGCAATCACAAAGATGATCTCCGATGCCATCACCAACCCGACGCTCGCACGCGAGCCGCCAATTTTGAACAAGGTCTCGATTTCCCGTCGACGCAGCCGCAACGACAACATGAACACCAGTGACGCAGAGGCCAGAGTGGCGAGCCCGAGAATCACGGCCCCGGCAACGACAAAGCGCTGCACCGTGAGAATGGTCTCCAGTAGCTCGTCCATGACCCCGGCCGGGCGCACGATCTGGGCCACGTCCTCGGCCCGCTGGTAGCGTCCCTGCAGCAGGGTCGAGCTCCTATGATCGGGAGGCACAATCAACACCGCCGTCACCGGAAAGTCCGACAGATCGCCATGGAAATGGTACGAATCGATGTTGTCGGGTGTGATCTCGTTGTACATCATCACCGAGGCGTTGGCGACGACGTTGCCTTCCTCCACGGCCAGAACTCCGGGCTGGGCCTCGTTGGTCGTCATGTCCATGTGCCCGTGCCCGAGCCCCTCGATGACCCACGCGGTCTTGACGTCGACGAAAATGGCATCGTCGTCGGGGCTGTCGGCAAACGCCAGCACGCCGGCGATCGGCATCTTGAGCGGGTAGACGCCGGCGATGTCGAAGACACTTTCCGGCGAGGAGATGATCGCGTCACCGGGCCCCACCCCCAAAGAAGCAGCAACTCGGGCACCCACCAGGCACTCCCCGAGTGTGGCAATCTGGCGCCCCTCCACCACACGCAGGCCTCGATAGGCGAAGTAGTCGAAGCCCGTGCCAACGATTGGGTATCCCTGGGAATGAAAGCGCACGTACATGGGAATGGCCTGCGCCAATCCCGACTCCTGTACGCGGGTGACCTGCTCGTGGCGCATTGGCGTTGGGTAATCGGCACGGAAATACAGTGTGTTGAGTACCAACTCCAGCGGGCTGCCTTTGGCGCCGACGACCAGCGGCGTGGCAACGGCACGAGCAGTGAGCTGTTCGGAGCTCTGCTCGACCAGCACCCGAAGGCCGGTCGGCAGATAGAAGATCAGGGTGATCGCGGTCACCAGGATGGCCGTCTTGAAGCGGTGGTAGGCGAGGTAGCGCCAGGCGAGGTAGAAGGTATGCCTCATGGCGCCATACTCCCGGACTCACCGCTGCCTGCGACCTCGCCCCCGGCTCCGGCCTCGTCGCCGATATCTCTCCCGGCGCCCGGATCGGGAACTTCCCCGTCCTCGTACTCCTGGAAATCCTTGAAATCGAGAACGCGTTGGAAGCGTTCGAGAACCTCGTGGTCGTGGGTGACGGCCACCAGGGTGGTGCCGCTTCGCTCCGCGTAATCGAAGAGGATGTCCAGCACTCTCCACTTGTTGACCGGGTCGAGGTTCCCCGTGGGCTCGTCGGCCAGCAGCATGATGGGTTGCGGCAGCACGGCACGGCACACGGCTACGCGCTGGCGTTCACCTTGCGAGAGCTTCTTCGGGTAGCGAGTGAGCTTGTCGGCAATGCCGACCTGCTCGGCGAGCGCCGTAGCCCGCGCCTGCACCTCGCGGTCGAGTACGAGCGATGTGTTGATGCGGTAAGGGAGCAGGATGTTGTCGAGTACCGTCAGGTATTCGAGAAGCTCGAACTCCTGGAAGACGAGGCCGATATGGGTGATCCGGTAATCGCGCCGCTGCGCATCGCCCATGGCCGACACCTCGACCCCATCCATCTCGACGATGCCCTTCTTCGGCAACACGATGCCGGCGATGAGGTTGAGCAGAGTGGTCTTGCCGGAGCCGCTGGGTCCGACGAAGGCGGAGGTCGAGCCCTCGGGAATCTCGAGGTGGGGAATGCGCAGTCGGAACGTCCCCTCTCGGTAGGTGAACTCGAGGTCGGAGATGCGGATCATTGAGTGGGCGGCGGTGAGGTGCTGTCAGCTTGGTGCGTTTTCTCAACTCGGTGAATCGATATCAGATCGAGGGACCGTGCGTGGATGAGCAGCTCACGCGGGTCGGCAAACCTTATTATGTTGCGCCCGGCGCACTGTAGCAACGGTACGCCCCCCCCATTCTGGCTCTCGAGGGAGGGCAAGCCTTTGCGGCGTGGCCATTGTCATCGGGGTTACCGCGGCCGCAATGCAGGCCCTGCTGCTCACTCGCAACGCCAGGGACTTCGCCGGGATCCCCCACCTGGATGTCGAGGCTAAATCGTAGATTGCTGCAGGCGCTCCTCCTGCAACACCTCGAGATTCGTGATCCTCCAGGCACCATCGATCTGCCGCACGGTTACCCGCGCCTGGTACTGGTTGATGCGCTGGTGAATATGCCCCCAGTGGCCGACGGACCCGGTCACCCGCCAGGTACTCAGGGAGGTGAAGCCATCACCGCTCTCGAGCGGCTCATGGCTCGACTCGATCATCTCGACAGACTTGACCTTGGCGCGCGCCCCACCTTGGTTTTCGAGCTCGAGGCTGCGCCGTGTCTCCAGGTAGATTTCGGTGAGAAGATCACCGGCGACGCTGTGCTCGAGGGTGCTGTAAATGATCTCCTCATAGCGGTAATCGAAGGCCCGGTAGACGTTGTCGATCAAGGCGAGAACGACACCTTCCGCGGCGTCATCGGCGAGGTTCGAGGCCCAGAAGGTCTGGTAAGCACCGAGCGCCACGAGGAGCAGGAGCATGGCAGCCACCGCCATCACCGTCTTCGGCGGGAGCTGGCCGCCCAACGCCTGGCGGCCGTGCTTCGCCGCAAGAACGATGAGCCCCAGCAGCCCGACGAGCCCGACGAGCCCTAGCCACTTCCGCCACGGGCTGGGCGGCGCATCGACCTCAACGAGGGTCGGCATGCTGGGGTTGGTGAGGAAATTCGTCCAGCGCAGCACGGGATCGTCCGGCGTGACAGTGTAGGGCAGCGCCCCGGCCTCGTC
>JAUWTE010000171.1 GCA_030609765.1 Acidobacteriota bacterium | reverse complement strand
GCAACCCGCGCGTTGATTGGCGCCAATAGCCTCACCATGGATCAGGTGATGCTGAAGCTGGATGAGGCCTCCGGCTACGGTGAGCAGCTCAGCTCACGCCGATATTGGCGCAAAGACCGGTTCGTCCACATCAAGGATTAACGCGGATATCTCACCGGATCGCGGCTCCACACCCTCGCGGCGAAGCACGGTGAGAAACGCGGGCTAGCCGATCCTCCCTCGGGCCCTGAGACCGAGCAGGCCGAGTCGCTCCCGATACTCGAGGATATTCCCATCTACATCTGAGGCCGGCAGGGGCGCGACCCAGCGGGCGGTCAGCCATGTCACGGCGACCAACGCTTGAAGCCCGACGCCCGCGGCAATGAGCTCTGCCGGCAAGTGGATGTCGGGTCGGGTGTTGAGCCTCTCGAGCCCGAGCCAGGTCAGCATTCCGACGACGATGCTGGCGACTGCCCCAGGCCCGTTCGCCCGCTTCCAGTAGATGGCTGCCGTCATGGGAACGTACAGCCCGACCATCAGAATCGAGAACGACTTGACCATCAACTGGTAGACATTCTGGAAGTAGAGTGCGATCAGGAGCCCGCAGATGCCGAACGCCAGGATCGACCAGCGCATTGCCCACAGAACCCGCTGCTCCGACAGGTTTTTTCGCAAGATCCGGAAAAGATTCCGGCCGAAAATGCTCGCGGGGGCCAGTAGGCCGCCGTCAGCCGAGCTCATCAAAGCGGCGAACAAGGCTCCGACGAAGAGCGCCATGGCTACCGGGTGCAGGTAGGCTTTGCCCATTGCCGGCAGGATGGTTTCGGGATCAGCAATGCCGGGCATCAGCACGGATCCGGCGATACCGACCAGCACCGGGATCATGGCCACCGTCAGATACAACACGGTGGCGATGTACATGCTCCACTGCGCCACGTTCTCATCTCGTGAGGCGAAGGCCCGTTGCAGCAGATCCTGCGACGCAATGTTTCCGAGACCAATCACCAACAACCCCTGAAAGAACATCGACCAGCCGAAAAGTGTCGGCTCGGGTACGAGGTTGAAGTGGCCGGCCGGGGCGGCTTCGATCAGCCCTTGCCAGCCGCCGATGTCGCCGAGCACCAGGGGAAACAACACAAACAAGCCGGCGATGATGATGAGTGCCTGGAGGAAATCGGTCAGCGACACCGCCCACATGCCGCCCGCGAAGGTGTACGCAACCGTGATCGCCGCGCCCACACAAATGGCCGTCACCATGTCCACGCCGGCAACGGTGTGCAATACGGTGCCGAAGGCGACGAAGATGGACGCCACCCAGCCGACGTATGCCGGAATCACGCAGATCGCGCACAAGACCTCCGCGGTTTGCCCGTAGCGCTGCCGGAACAAGTCGGGAAGCGTCAGCAACTGCATACGGCGCAGAAAGCGAACGTAGAAAAAGCCGGTCAGCAGTAGACACAACGCCGATCCAAAAGGGTTCGCCAGAACGGCCATGAGGCCTCCCCCATAGGCGGCGCCGGCGGCACCGATCAGGGTGCCCGACCCGAACCACGTGGCGAAGATCGTGAACACGCACAGCCACAGCGGTAGCCTGCGGCCGGCAACGACGAAATCCGCGCTGTCGTGGATATTGCGGCTGGCGTAGACGCTGATCACAGCGAGGATCGCCACGTAGAGAACCGCGCCGGCCAGGATGATCGTCGACCCGCTCATGGCTGGTAGGGCGACCAGGCGATACCGTCGATGCGTCCGAGTCCGCGTACGACGGGCATGGGATTCTCGCCGTTCGGCTCCATGTGGTAGAGGCCAATCGTGCCATCTTCCTCAACCTGGGCCCGCGCGATCTTGGTACCGTCTGGTGCCATGGCGGCATCCCGCGCCGTCGCGTCTGACGCATCACCCATGTTCCAGGGGCGCACCTCCCCGGTGTCGATGTTCAGGATGTAGTGGGCTCCATCTCCGTCGCGGTCCGACCAGAAGATGATTTCGTGCGCGTTTGCGGACCAGACTGGATTACGATCCTGAACGCCCTCGTTGTCGGTGAGCTTCACCAGATTGAGGCCGGTGGGGTCCACCACATAGATCTCGTCGTCGCCATCGCCATCAGCGTGGAAGGCAATCCGCGTGTCCGTCAGGAGCGCCGGATACCGTGGACGTGGATCGATGACCAAGCGGAAGCCCAGGTGGTCGTCACTGCTGTATTGCTGGCCGACAGATCTTTCGGCCGAGCGAATGTTGTGCCCGCCTTCGACCGACAGCATGCCGGAACGCGCCGTCCACGCCTCGGAGCGCATGACACGCAGCAGGTTGCTGTCCCAGAGCAGTGGATCCTCCTCCGAATACTGCTTGTCGCGGACGGGGTAGCGCTCGGGGCCGATCGGATTTCCGCTGGGAGAGGAGGCGTAGTAGTCAGGGTCGTACCAGTCGTACACCCACTCCGAAGCGTTCCCCGCCATATCAAAGGCGCCATAGGGTGATTGGCCGGCCGGATACTCATCGACCGGCGAGGTTTCCACATAGCCGTCATCGATGGCGGGATCCGCCTCCCGCTCATCGCCGTACTTGCCATGGAAATGCGCGTCGGCGAAGTTGGCGCGCGTGCCATCAGGAGCGGCCGTGCCCCAGGGATAGGGTCGTCCATCCTCGCCCCTCGCCCCGTGTTCCCATTGAGCTTCGGTGGGACGCTGGACGGGCAAGCCGAGCTCGCCGGATAGCCACTTGGCATAGGCCGCCGCATCGTTCCACGAGACGCTGACGACGGGATGATCGTCACCTTGCTCGAAGTAGGTGTTGCTCCATTTGCCATCCGGCACGGGTTCCCACTGGTCCATCTCTGGCGGCTTACCGCCAACGTATTGCCACGGCCACTCGCCCTTCTCGGCATCGGTCACGTAGCCGGTCTCCTCGACGAAGCGGCGGAACTGCCCCACCGTAACCGGGTATTTCCCCAGCCAGTAGGCATCCAGACAGACCTCGTGGACGGGCCTCTCGTCCTCCTCACCCACCTCAGAGCCCATGGGAAAACAGCCTTCCGGAACGAGGATCGCCTTGATCCCTGGTGCCTCGCCACCCAGGTTTGCCTCCCAGTACCCCTTCTCATTCAAGGAAAGGGCCGACCCACCCGCAGCGGGCTCGGCGACGGAAACCTGAGCAGTCTTCTTCCCCCAGGCCAACACGAGGCTCTTCATTCCCTCCGGGCCGTGGTCGAAGTAGAGCTCCAGTCGCTCGATGCTTTCCTCCCCGTCGGTCACGGTCGCTGCAAAGGTGACCGGGGTAAGGCTTTCCGATTGGCCGGCAACCGGCGAAAGTGTGAACCACCAGTTCCCCTCCGAGCGCGGCGTGAGGCTGAGACCATATCGGCCGGCCCGAACCAGCTCGCCGCCGAGGAGGAGATCCCCCCGGGCCTCGAGCACGGCACCGTCCTCGCCGAAGCCCCAAGCTCGATCGAAGGGCACGTGGCCGCCGAAGACAGGTGCTGTTGGTGAGAATTGCCGGCGATAAGTGAGCGCCAGCTCGCGGTTGCCCACGGCGTTTATCACCATTGCCTCAGGCTCGCTCTCCGCGTGCCGGCCGGCCGCAGTGTCGTCGAGGTCCGAGAGGGCGATGTGGACCTCCACGAATTCCCAGAGAACTCGCGCGATGACGCCGCGCTCGGGCCGGACGTCGAAGAACACCTCCAGGTGTTCCTTGGAGTTGTCCTCGAGCTGGGCATGAGCGCGCACGCGGAGCACCTCGTCGCCGGTACCCGCCCGGCCTCGCCATTCACTGAAGACAACGGACCAGGTTCCGCTACGGTCCCGCATCTGCTCGGGGAAGACAGCTATCGCGTAGGTGCCGGCTACCAGCCGCTGTCCTTCGACGAGAACGTCCTGATCGCAGGAGAAGAGGGCCGGGTTGGGCGCACCGATTGACCAGGGTTCCCCGTACGGCACATCGAAGCCGAACAGCCGTTTTTCGCGACCTGTGACCGCAGCTCGCCGGTACTGGAACATCACCTGCGCATCGCCGATCTGCTCTGCGATGGTGGCTCGCTCATCAGGAAGAGTGAGGGTCTGCCGTTCAGTCCGCAGATCGATCCGGGGGCGGTTCATGTCGACAGCCACTCGGAAGCTCATGTGATCGTCGCTGCTGAACTGGTCGGTCGACTCGCGCCGATCGGAGCGAATGCTGTGGCCGCCCTCGGCGAGGCTGAGCTGACCCGAGGCATCGGTCCAGGCGCCTCCCCGAATCGAACGTTGCAGGTTGCTGCCCCAGCCGCCGGGAATCGAGTACTTGTGGCGGGTCAAGCTCCGGGGCGGCCCGGCTGGATCGGTCGGGGGACTCTCCGAGTAGTAGGAATCGTCGAACCAGTCGTACAGCCAATCGATGGTGTTCCCCGCCAAGTCGTAGACACCGTACGGCGAGCCGCCGGCAGGATAGGCTCCGACCGGTGAGGCTTGCGCATAACCATCGTCGATATCGGTGCTCGGATTACGTTGCCCGGGGAACTTCTGTGCATAGCTGGCATCGGCGAAGTTTGCCTGGCTGCCGTCGGGCGGCGCATCGCCCCAGGGGTAAGCCCGCCCGTCCGTGCCACGCGCGGCCTTCTCCCACTGTGCTTCGGTGGGGAGGGTCAAATGCAAGCCCGTGCGCTCGCTCATCCACGCTGCGTAGGCCATCGCGTCGTTCCAGCTCACGCAGAGAGCGGGTTCGTCTTCTGACTGGTCGAGGTAGGGCGTTTGCCAGCTCGCGTCGTAGCGGATGTCACCGTGCTGCTCAATCCAACAGCCTTCGCCCCGCTCGGCGTCGGTCACATACCCAGTCTCCCCGACGAAGGCGCGAAACTGCGCCACGGTGACGGGGAACTTGCCGACCCAATAGCCGCTGAGCTCGACGCGGTGCAACGGCTGCTCGAAGGCCTCGCCTTCGAGAGAGCCCATTTCGAACGGGCCGGCCGGCACATAGATCAGTACATGTCCATCACCGAGGTCCGCCTGCCAGTGGCCGAGGTTGTTCCGCTCAACGCTCTGCGCCTGCTGGCGAACCGCCTCGAACACAGCATCGGGTTCTGGATCACGATGGGTGCAACCCGGCGACCCTAATAGCGCCGCCGTCACGACCGGCAGGAGCAGCAGGGGCAGAGCTGCCAGCCTTGATTTCTCAACGGGCATTCATCTTCCTCAGGTTTCGGGAGAGCCGATCCTGGGGGGAATAACACAGGCCCGGGATGGACGCAAAAAGCGGACTAACGAGCGGATCAGGGCCAGCGGCAAAGGAGTGGCGCTCCTACCCCTTCGGCCGGAGGATCTCCTGGAAGGGTGGGTTCTCGCGCAGGGACTCGAAGTTCGGGTCGCGTTGTAGCCGGACGTAGTCGATGCGAAAGGCCTGCGAGATCCACTCGCGGATCAGGGACATGGCGCCCTCCGAATCACCGAGTATCGCGGCGATGGCGGCCTGCCAGTAGGCCGGTTGACCAAAGAGGTAGGGCCGATCGATGGCCCGCAGCTCGGCGGCGATCCTGCGTGCCGCCTCCGTATCTCCCAGGCGTGCAAGCGTGGCACCCAGGTGGCCGAAATACTCGATGTCGTCGGGATTCTGGTTGACGAGGCTTTCGTAGTGGGCCCGAGCCTCCTGCCAGTTTCCTGCCACGAACAGGGCGCGAGCCAGGTCGGCCGGTCGCTGATCTTGGGGTGGCCTGTTGCGAAGCCAGTCCACGGCGCGGTCGGCGATCTCGCGCCCGGCCTCCTGATGCCCATGCAGGGCGAGCTCTTCTGCGGCCTCCAGCATGACGCCATCGGGGGCTCCGTCCTGGGGTCTCACGGTCAGACTTTCGTCGATGACTCGCTGAATCTGGCCGGTCCTGCCGAGCGCTGCTAGAGCGCGAACCTCCTGCCGGTGCATGCTGAGGTAATTCGGATAGTAGCCGAGGGCTCGTTGAGCAACTGCCAGCTCCTCCTCGTAGCGCTCGAGCAGGTGGTAGGCCTGAGCCAAGTCCCTGAAGTGCCACGTGCCGGTCGGCGATCCCATATCGAAATGCTCTGTCGGCTCCCATTCCGAAAGCATGGCGATAACTCTCTCCGGCTCGTTGAGAGCCAGGCCGAAGCTCGCGACCACATAGCGGAGGGGGTCGCCTGCGGGGTGGAGCTCGAGACACACGAGCGCACATCGGCGCGCTTCGCGGACATCAGCGTCCAGTATGGCTCGCGCGTACCCGAGCCGGCCCCGCTCATACGGCGAGAGGCTATCGCGCTGCTGATCTAGCTGTTGCACGATCTCTTCGACCTTGTGCCAATCTCCCTGGTTTCTGTAGGCCGATTCCACCCAGAGGAGCGGTGGGATGAACTGCGGGTCGAGCAGCGCGGCGCGCTGGAAATGGTTGAATGATTCCTCGCCGTCCCTGCCGTACACCTCAATACCTCTGAGGTACTCCCTGTACGCATCGAAATCAGGAATCTTCGACCACAGTTCAGGAGATCCGAGCATGTTCTGCAGGTAGCGCGAGCCCGGGCTGGTCCCCTCGATACCGAAGTGCACGGCCACCATGCCCGTCACCCGTTACTGCAAGGCCTCCAAGAGGTCCGCCTCCTGGTCAGCGGAGGCACTCACGGGCTCGACCGCGTAGAGGATCTCTCCCTGGCCAACATCGATCATCTGAGCCTGGAATCGCAGGCTGCTTTCCTGGCGGAACAGCTCGCCCGAGATGACGGTCCCCGCGCCTCTCTGTCTTGCTGACGCTAGAAACTCGGCCGGACCGGCGGACACTCCTGGCGCAGACTCGTTGCCGGCCAAAGTGAGGGCAACGACCACCGTGTCGATCTG
>JAUWTE010000092.1 GCA_030609765.1 Acidobacteriota bacterium | reverse complement strand
TCGACCTCATCGTCCGGCTCGACGCCGAAGGTAACGTCGTCGACACCCAGCTCCACTAGGCCGTATTCCCCATCACGCTACTGCTGCGGTCGCGTTCACCCGGATAGGGCGAGCGTAAGCGAGTAGCCCCCTGAGCAGGAATGCAGGCTCAGGCCTAACGTTCCTGCATCTCCTCTGGAAACAGCGACATCTGCACGTAGTTGCCGGTATCGAAGAACGCCTGGGCCGCCTCCTGAATGACGGCCGGGGTGAGCTTGGCCAGCTCCTCGAGGTAGTTTAGGGTCTCGCGTGGGTCCTTGTCCTCGCGATAGGCGCCGAGTAGCTGGTTGAGCCAGAAGCCGTTGCGCTTGATCGCTGTCTCCCGCGACCGCCGCATGCTCTCGCGCACGTTGGCCACATCCTGCTCCGTCGGTCCGTCG
This sequence comes from Acidobacteriota bacterium, assembly GCA_030609765.1. GTDB lineage: Bacteria > Acidobacteriota > UBA890 > UBA890 > UBA890 > CALAKE01. Next base: position 9,028 of record JAUWTE010000092.1, on the reverse strand, counting down.
GTCTTGAGCTTCTCGATCTCGTCAAAGATCACGCTGGTGAGCTCTTGCACGCGGTCGGGATCAGAGCCGAAGAAGATCGAAACCGAGTATTCGTCGTCGGGCCTGCGAGATAGAGATTGGTCGACCTGCACGGTGTAGACACCACTGAGGGCCTCGCGCATTTCCTCTCGCAGCTTCACCTGCAGGATGGAGCCCATGGCGGCCATCGCACGGCCTTGTGAGATCCCCCCGCTCGAATCCTCAGCCTCCCCCGCTTCGCCTTCCGCCTCGTCCTCGGCGGCCTCTTCAGCAACCGGAGGTCGGCCCGTGAAGATGATACCCGTCAGGCTCTTCGGCTCGACGCCGGCGAACACGGCCCGCTTGACCACACCAGTGGGTGGATCGATCCCTTCGTCTCGCCACGATTCCACGCGGCCGGTAGAAGGCAAGCCTCCTAGGTACCGCTCCACCAGGGGCCGCATCTCCTCGACGTCGAAGTTGCCGACGAACACGAAGGTGAAATCGCTGGCGTCCTGGAAGCGATCGACGTAGAACTCGTAGGACTTCTGGAGGTCCATCTCGTCGATGATATCCACGGAGAGCGGACGGCGGCGGAAATGCTCCTGGGTCAAGGTCCGCTGCAGCTCTCTCTGGAACTTCTCCTCCGGCGTAACGTAAGCGTTGGCCAGGCTCTCGCGCATCTGCTGGGTCAAGAGCTGAAAGATGCCGGAATCCGCTTGCGGCGCCGTGAACTTCAAGTAGATGAGCTGGAACATCGTCTCCAGATCACGCGGAGAGGCGCCGCCGGCGAAGCCTTCTTCCAGCTCGCTCACCGTCGGATTCACCTCGACTACCTTACCGGCGAGCATGTTGGTGATCTGCCGGGGACTGAAGCCGCCGAATCCGCTCGACGCTACCACCTGTACCGAGCTGAGAGCGGCAATGAAGTCCTCGTCGCTAGCCAGCGAGGTTCCACCGGGGCTGAAGGCACGCAGCAAGACCTGGTCCTCACGGAAATCCGTTGGCTTCATCACCACCCGCACACCGTTGGAGAGCCGCCATTCGGTGACTTCGATCTCCTCGATGATCTTCTCCTCGACGATCGCGCCCGGCTCGGGCAGTTCCGCCAGGAGCGGTGCCGTGGTCGTGGTGTCGAAATACGGGAGCACGCCATCGTCGGCCACCTTGTCGAGAACGGCGAGCAGGTCTTCCTTGCCGGGCAGGGACAGGCCGTCCTTTTCAGGAGCCGTCACGAAGATGACGCGGTTCTCGTCGCTCAGCCACTGGCGGCCGACGCGATTGACCTCGTCCAAAGTAATTTCGGGGACAAAGCGCTGGTAGAGCGCCCATTCGTAGTCGATGCCGGGTACCGACTCGCCCTCGAGGAAGGCGCGCTGGAACTCGTCGGCGAACTGACCCGAGTCCTGGATGTTCTTTTCGGTATAGATGCGCTCGAAACCCCTCAGGATCTGGCTCTTCTCACGATCCAACTCCGTCTTGGTAAAACCGTAGAGATCTACCCTCTTCGCCTCCTTGTAGAGGGCTTCGAGACCTTTCTCGATCCCACCATCGGGCACTGCAGCGCCGATCACGTAGACCTCACGGGTGGGGATGAAGATCCCCTGGCTCGATGAAGCACCCAGGAAAGGTGGGTTAGGCTGGTGCGCCACCTCCGACAAGCGGCGGTTGAACATGCTGTTGTAGAGACCCTCGACGATCTTCTGGCGGTAGGTTCCGTGCGTGCCCTGAGGGCGAATGGGCAGCTTGTGGAAGACGGCCACGGTCGAGCCGGGGGATTCCGGGTCCTCGAGGATGCCGAAAAGCGTTTCCTCGTGCTCGGGAATGTCGAAGACGGGACGCGGGCGCGGATTCTCAGGCGTCTCCAGGTGTCCAAAATGCTCGATGATGCGGCGCTGAATGTCGCGCTTGTCGAAGTCACCAACAGCGATCACCGCCATCAGGTCAGGCCGATACCAATCACGATAAAAGCGCTTTGCAGCGTCGTATTCGAAGGTCTCCAGGCTCTCGACGGTGCCGATCGGATTGCGCTCCGCGTAGCGTGAGCCCTGAAAGATCAGCGGCAACTGCTGGTCGTTCACCCGCGACCCGACGCCCAGTCCGAGGCGCCACTCCTCGATGACCACGCCACGTTCCTTGTCGATCTCCTCGTCATCGAACGCCACGCCTTGTGCCCAATCCTCGAGGACCCAGAATGCCGTCCCGAGGATCTCCTCCTCATCGGTCGGCAGGCGCAGCATGTAAATGGTCTCGTCGAAGCTGGACGAAGCGTTGATCTCGGGGCCGAAACGCATGCCGAACGACTCCAGCGCCTTCACCAGTGCTTGCTTCTCGAACCGCTCGGTGCCATTGAACGCCATGTGCTCGACGAAATGCGCGAGACCGAGCTGGTCGTCGTCTTCCAGAAGCGATCCCGTTCTGACCACGAGGCGCAGGGCAGCACGGTTTTCCGGGTAGCTGTTTTCACGAATGTAGTAGCGCAGGCCGTTCTCGAGCTCGCCGATGAGGATGCCGGGATCCACCGGCATCACCGCATCGAGCTCGGCAGTGGCGGCCTCCTCCGGATTCGCCGGCAGCATCCACGCGCCATCGGGGGTCTTCGGTATCTGCTGGGCGGTAACAGATATCGGCGCCAGGGCCAGGACCCCGACAATGGTGAGCAGAGCCACGGCAAGAAAGGCGACGAGCTTACGATCGGTCATGACACAGGTTCCCGGTGATGTGCTTTTCGGTAAGACGATTTCGAGTGGGGAAACGGCGATTACTTTACCATCATAATTGAAATGGCAGTTCGACGGTGTACTGCCACGGGCCGTCACAGCGGGGCGCGGCTTACAGCCAAGCGCGACTCCCCCTGAGACGTTCAAGTAGGTAGACTCTAGTCTGGATCTCTCAACGGATCGTGAAGCGAGCGGGCGCACGGGTCGCGAGGGCAAGGCGCGCGCCGGCACGGGCTCCCACACGTCAATCTCCTCTCCAGCAAAGCTGGAAGCAACAGCATAGGCAGCGGTTCCATGATCGACTTGGCCAACGAACTCGGCGACAAGAGCAACGAGGACCCTCTCTATCGTCTCCGCCATTCGCTAGCTCACGTGATGGCGCAGGCCGTTCTCGAAGTTCGTCCTGGTAGCACGCGGGGCTTCGGGCCGCCTATCGATGATGGCTTCTACTACGACTTTGTCCTGACCGAGCCGATCTCCGCGGAGGATTTTCCAGAGATCGAGCGCCGCATGAAGCACATCATCAAGCAGAACCAGATCTTCGAGCGCGAGGATCTCACTGTCGACGACGCGCTGGCGCGTCTGGAAGAGATGGGTGAGCCGTACAAGGCGGAGTATGCTCGTGAGTTGGCTGAAATACACGGTCTCGAGACCCTGAGCTTCTACACCAACGGCCCGTTCATCGACATGTGCGAGGGGCCGCACCTGGACAAGACCCGAGAGATTCCGAACGGGTGCTTCAAGCTGCGCTCGGTGGCCGGCGCCTATTGGCGTGGCGACGAGCGCAACGAGATGATGACCCGCATCTACGCCTGGGCCTACGGCGACAGGGAGACCCTGGAGGACTGGGTCAAGCGCTACGAGGAAGGCCTCAAGCGCGATCACAAGAAGCTAGGGCCGCAGCTCGATATCTACACCATCGACCCACAGATCGGCCCGGGCCTACCCTTGTGGCTGCCCAACGGCACCGCGATCCGCGATGAGCTCGAGAAGCTCGCCAGGGAAGAGGAGTTCAAGGACGGCTATGTGCGCGTCGCCACCCCGCACATTGCCCGGCAGGATCTCTACTACTCGTCCGGCCACCTCCCTTATTACCAGGACACCATGTACCCGCCGATGGTTGTTACGGAGAAGGGAGAGCGGGAGGGCGAAGAGGTCGTAAAGGACACCTACTACCTGAAGCCGATGAACTGCCCGCACCACCACCGCATCTTTGCCTCGCGGACCCGCAGCTACCGCGATCTGCCTTTGCGACTGGCGGAGTACGGCCACGTTTATCGCTTCGAGGAGAGCGGCGCGCTGAGTGGACTGCTACGCGTGCGCGGCATGTGCATGAACGATGCGCACATCTACTGCACCCCCGACCAGGTGCAGAGTGAGTTCGTCAAGGTCATTCGCCTGCACGAGCGCTACTTCGATATCTTCGGAATCACCGACTACTACATGCGCCTTTCCTTGTCGGACCCGGAGGATCCCAAGGGCAAGGAAAAATACGTTGGCGATCCCGAGGCCTGGGCGTCCACGGAAACCATGGTGCGCGATGCCATGATTGAATCCGGCCTGCCCTTCATCGAGGCAATCGGCGAGGCGGCTTTCTACGGACCGAAGGTCGACGTGCAGCTGCGCACGGTCACCGGCCGCGAGGAGACCTTCTGCACCAACCAGCTCGATTTCGCGGTGCCGCGTAGCGACCGCATGAACCTCGTCTACGTCGGCCCGGACGGCAAGGAACACCACCCCTATGTCATCCATCGTGCCCCACTCGGCACCCATGAGCGCTTCATTGCCTACCTGATCGAGCATTTCGGAGGTGCGTTCCCCACCTGGTTGGCTCCGATCCAGGTCAGAATCCTGCCGATCAGCGACAAGCACTTGGAGTACGCCGAGAAGCTCGACGCCGAATTGCGGGAACACCTGATCCGCGCCGAGATCGACCGCGCCGACGAGAAGCTCGGCAAGAAGATCAGGGAAGCCTTGACCCACAAGATTCCCGTTCTCTTGGTCGTCGGCCAGAAGGAAGAGACCGAGGGCACGGTAACCGTGCGTCGCTACGGGGAAGAGCAGCAGGAGTCGATGGCCTTCGACACCTTCGTCGAAGAGGTCCTCGAAGAAATCCGCACACGCGCCCGACGCAACTAGCTGGCCGTGGTGAATCTACCCGAAGCTCCCGTCTCCAAAGCTCAAGCAGGGGCGGAGGACATGATCTCGAGGACGCGGTCGATGTCGCCCTCCGTGTGATCCGCGTTGACCTGGAAGCGGATCTCCTCGTCGCCCCGGGGCACGACTGGAAAGGCGAGCCCCGTGGCCAGCACTCCGTTGTCATGCAGGTGCTTGACGATCGCGTGGGTGAGCTCGGTATCCCTGACCATGAGGGGTACTACCGGGTGCGCACCGGGTAGGGTCTCCCGTCCCATGTCGACAAGCCCCTTCTCGAAACGAACCGTCAGGGCGCGCAGCTTGTCGAGGAGCTGCCGCCCTTCTGCGGAGTCCAGAATCTCCACCGCGCGTATCGCCGCGAGCGCCTCACTCGAAGTGATCGGATTGGAGTAGATGTAGAAGGGGGCGGTCTCCCGGAAGAAGCGGATCATCGATTCGTTGCCCACCACGTACCCACCGTTGACACCCAGCGCCTTGCCCAAGGTTGCCACAAGGATGTCCACGGGCGGTGAGCCGGTGAACTCTTCCACCCCGCGGCCCGTCTCTCCGAAGGAGCCAACGCCGTGAGAGTCATCCGCAACTACCACGACGTTCTCAGGAAATGCGAAGTCGTGCTTGCCGGCGATCTCCATGATCTCATCGAGAGGGGCATGATCGCCGCGCATGGAAAAGATGCCGTCGGTAATCACGAGGACCCGCTTCGCCCGACCCTGGGCCTCCTCGATGGTCTTCTCGAGGGCCGCCATGTCGAGGTGCGGGTAGATTGCCTTGTCGAGCGGACGCGATAGGCGAACGGCGTTGATGATGCAGCTATGGTTGAGCTCATCGCTGATCACAAGGGTCTCGTTGGTGACGAGCGGCGAGATAATCCCCATGACCGTGGCATAGGCGGCGGAGAAGATCATCCCTGCCTCGCGGCCGTGGAATTCGGCAAGCTTCCGCTCCAGATCGATATGCGGCGAGTAGGTGCCGCTGATGAAGCGCACGGCCCCTGGGCCCACACCGAAGGCAGCGGCGGCCTCCTCCTCAGCGGCAATCATGTCCGGCCGCATCGACAGGCCCAGGTAGGAATTGGAGTTCATCCTGATGAACTCCTGGTCTCCATGCCCGGCTAGCTTGAAGCGCGGCCCACGCTCGCCCTCGGGTGCCGTTGCCTGCGTTACTACGGTTTCGGCTCCCTTCGCCGTTCCGTTTTCCTCGAGTTGGGCAACGTGTGCTTGCAGTGCGGCAGTCAGTCGATCGCTAGGCATGTAACGCGCTCCTTGGATGAATCCGATTCCTGAATCGTGTCTTCCGAGCTCACGGCAGGCCGGCGCCCACGTCGGAGCTGTGGCCGCGACAGGACGAAGGCGTCTCCAAAGCACGAATTATATCCACTGTCGCGGACGGAGAGTATTTGGGCGGGCATGTGCTTCCGGCGTGCCGGGCACGTACCGGACCTGAGGGTGCTTCGATATTGGAGATCGCCCCTTGAGAAGGTATGCTGCTTGGGCTAGCGCAGCCCCGGCGTGCTCTCTGCCTCGATTGCCATTCCAAGGGAGGGCTAGGTGGCTCTTGTCGACGAAAGCAAAGAGACGACGCGGAGTGAGGTCCTCGAGCAGCCGGGGATCTCCACTTCTCTGAGTCGAGGCGCAGACACAGACGCCTTGGCCCGATTAGATCTCTCGCCCGACGAGGCCTTCAATCTCATCGTCCTTGAAACGCTGCGACCGGCGCTCCTCGGCTTCGCCGCCATCTACGCAGCATTCATGGCCTTTAGCTGGGTCAACTATCCGGACCCGGTGCGCCTGCCCATTGCGGCTTCAGAGGTCTTGCTCATCGCCTTCATGCTCGCTCTGCATGTCGCCATCCGGAGAGATTTGGTACCTCGGCGCTACGCCAACATGGTCGTCACGTTCATCGCGGCGCTCGTGTTTGCCAACATTCTCCTGGCCTACTCGCTGCTGGGCGCAATGCCGTACGCCTATCTGCACACGAGTTACCTCGTCATCATGATGATGGGGCTGGGCTTCTTTCTGCTCTCGGCGTATTGGCTGGCCTTCACGATTGGCACGTTCGTGGTGGTTTGGGGAGCAGTGATTGTTGCGACGAACACGCCGAATGTCGCCGCCCACCTGCTCCTCGCCCTCATGGCCGCGGCCGTTCTCTCTGTGGTGATCCACCGAGCTCGATTCAGGGCCAACCGGCAGCTACTGCGGGCAGTCGAGTCCGTCAGCAAAGAGACTGAAGAGCGACAACAAGCGCAAAAGGTCCAGTCGGTACAATTTCAGATCTCCCTGGCGGTGGGAGCGTCCGAGAAGCTGTACGACCTCATGGAGGTCGTGCACGAGCAACTCGGCAGGCTAGTGGATACAACCAACTTCTATCTGGCGCTCTACGACGAGGAATCAGAAACCTACTCCTTCCCGTACCACGTCGATGAGTTCGACGTGCCGACCAACGTTCAGCCGCAGGAGCTCCGTAAGAGTCTCACCGACTTTGTGCGCCGCACGGGAGAGCCTTTGTACGTCAGCGAGGATGTACATGAGCGGCTCGAGAAGGCCGGCGAGATCGAGCTCGTAGGAACCCCGTCACCCTACTGGCTGGGCGTACCGCTGAAGACCAAAGAAGGAGTGATCGGAGTTCTTGGCGTACAGAGCTACTCCGAGGACCGTCCCTATACGCATGCGGATCTCGAGCTGCTGACTTTCGTGTCGAGGAACATCGCTCTGGCGATCGAGCGCAAGCGACGCGAGGAGTCCTTGAGCTTCACGCAGTTCGCGGTCGATCACGTCGCCGATTCCATGTTCTGGATGGACTCTACCGGACGGCTCATCTACGTCAACGGTGCCGCTTGTACCTCACTCGGCTACTCGCGTGAAGAGCTGTTGTCGATGACCGTGCATGACATCGACCTGAGCTTCCCGAAGGTGGCGTGGCCGAAGCAATGGGAAGTGCTCAAGAAGTACGGCACGCTCAAGCTCGAATCGCAGCATCGACGCAGAGATGGCAGCACATTTCCGGTCGAGCTCCTGGAGAACTTCCTCGAGTACGAAGGCAAGGAGTACAACTGCGCCTTCGCTTGGGACATCACGGACCGCAAACTGGCGGAAGAGGCCCTGCGAAGGTCAGAAGAGAAGTTCCGCAACCTTTTCGAGGAATCCCAAGACGCAATCTACATCAGTACTCCTGACGGGCGGATTGAGGACGCCAACATGGCGGCGGTGAAGCTGTTCGGCTTTCACTCGAAAGAGGAGTTCCTGCGGGTTGACGTTGCCCACGATCTGTATCGCGACCCTGCGACTCGCGCGGATTTCTTGAGTCGACTTTCCTCGGACGGATTCGTCAAGGACTACGAGCTCGAGTTGATGACGAGACAGGGTAAGAGCTTGCTCGTAGTTGCCAGCGCCAGCGCCGCGCGGGACGAGAGAGGTCGGATCGTCGCTTTCCGCGGCATCCTCCGGGATGTCACCGAGAGGCGTGAGCTAGAGCGCCAGCTACGTCAGGCCCAGAAGATGGAGGCGGTGGGACAGCTTGCCGGTGGCGTCGCTCATGACTTCAACAATCTGCTGACAGGTATCACGGGCTTCACCCAGCTGGTGCTCGGAAAATTCGACCCAGACAGTAGCGAAGCCACCGACCTGCGCAAGGCTCTCGAGATGGCCGATCAGGCGGCCGCCCTCACCAAGCAACTCCTGGCATTCAGCCGGCGGCAACCGCTCGAGCCCAAGGTCTTGAACCTCAATTCGCTGATCGGAGACACATTGAGTATGCTCGAGCGCCTGATCGGCGAGTCGATCGAGTTGCGCCTCGTACCCGCGCCGGATGTCGGCAATGTGCGCGTCGACCCTGGCCAGATCGAGCTGGTTCTCTTCAACCTGACGATCAATGCACGTGACGCGATGCCTGATGGTGGAACGCTGACGTTCGAGACGAACAACATGGAGCTCGACGAGGAGTATTGCGCGGTTCATCCGAACGTTGCGCCCGGAGAATTCATCATGATCACGGCCATTGACACCGGCTGCGGAATCGACCGGGAGATGCAGCGACACATCTTCGAACCGTTCTTCACGACCAAGGGTGTCGGCGAAGGCACGGGGCTCGGCCTCGCAACCGTATATGGAATCGTCAAACAACATAACGGTCACGTCGACGTGTACAGCGAGCCCGGC
>JAUWTE010000074.1 GCA_030609765.1 Acidobacteriota bacterium | reverse complement strand
GTCACGTGAATCCACATGTCGACGTTGTTGTCGCGCATCGCTCCCGGCAGGATCAGGTCGAGCTTCTCCTGCCTGATCAGATGAAGGATCTCGGACCGGGCCTTCACGGTTGTAGCGATTTCCTGAGCGCCCACAATCGGCACCGCAAGGGCCAGAGACAGCAGCAAAACGGCTACTCGGAACAGCATGATGTCCTCCTTGTCGGGCACGTGAGAATGGAAACGGAGCGCCGGATCGTACTCGATTGAGCGGGTTCCTATGATGCCGACCGCTACTTCTCTAACTCCTCGAGGAACGACTTGAAGCAGTTCAGGTGCACTGGCCTGAGCTCGCGATCGAGACGGCGCCGGGCGGGCAGACGGAAGCGGACTTTTTCGCCCTCGGCGATCCGCCGAAAATCGTCCTCCGACAGGTTGAACGCGATGACCTCCAAGAAGGCGTCTTCGAGATCCTGCGTCTGGACACCGATCGCTTGCACGACTGGCCCATCCTGGCCGTTGATGGTGACCTCCAGCAGGCCATCGCCCTCCAGGAAGGCACGATCCATGCCCACGAAGTAGATCCCCAGCTGCAGCATCCCGGGCTGGTAGGCCAAAGAGATCGAAACGTTGCCCTCGCCACGCGCCCCCGCATACTCCAGAAGCAACACCTGCCGGAAATCGGGCACAGTAGAGAGGGCGGTGACTGCGCCCGTCGTTTCGTCGACCTGGCGCTGAATCTCACATGTGTCCTGTGCGAAGGCCGGTCCGGCGGTGATCAGGACCAACCCGAGAAGCAGAACCCATCTGGTGTGCCTCATGTCTCTCGTGCCTTTCCGGCCTGGACTCCCGAGGTGCCGGGGATGTGAGGGTCAGTTTCTTGGGCTGCTCTTGAACTCCAGGAATGCTGTCCCTAGAGTCTGAAATAGAAACCTACTGCAGAATCAGAATGGGAGCAACGTTCTGCGCCCGGCCTGTGGGGAAGCAAGAAATGAGCACCTTCATCAATACCGACATAGGAACGAAAGGGACTGGGTTCCCCATCAGTCTTCTTGTCACGGTGCTGTTCGTGGGAGTGCAGCTTGTGATCTTCGTGCCGTCGGCCATCCTGTCGCGCACGGCTGACGAGACCATCTACGCGACGCCCGCTTCGTTCAACATGATCTCGCTGATCACCGGCGTGCTGCTGCTCGTCTTTCTTGCGCTGGATTTCTGGCGCTGGCGGCAGAAAGGCATCAGGAAGGCCTACTACTTCGCGTTCGCGGGCACGGCGATTTTGCTGATCGGAATACTCGTCTTTCTCGCCCGTGTGGCCGGCCTCATGACCGTGTAGGAGGGGCACCGAGAGTCCCGTGACCCCTGCTCCTATTGCGCGACGGCTACCCCGTTCCCTGCAGGGGATTGTGCCCTCAGGAATGCACAGCTAGACTTGCCGATCCCCCGGCTGAAAACTGAACTTTGACTGCTATCGGAGACAAGTATGGGAACCACCGGTTCGGCTCACATGCATCACACGTGTTTCGTTGTTCGCGATCTCGAAAAAGCTGCACGGCAGCTCGCGGATTCACTGTCTATCAAGCCGTGGAACGTCTGGACGATCGAGCCTGAGGAATGCACGGTGCACGGGGAAAATGTGCCCTACTCATTTCGGGTCGCCCTGGCGCAGGCCGGAGGGTCGAGCTATGAGCTCATCGAACCTGTCTCCGGAGAAAGCGCGTACATCGAGCATCTCGAGACTCGTGGAGAGGGTTTTCACCACACGTGCCTCACCTACGAGAGTCTCGAGGAATTGCAGCGGGCAAAGGAGAGCCTCCTGAAGGAGGGCAGGGAGATGATCCAGACGGGAAGTCTCGGGGAAGCCGGGGAGTTTTGCTACTTCCATGTCCCTGAGGTTGGCGCCTTCTTCGAGCTTCTCTACCTGAAAGAGTTGCCCCCGCCTGAGATGACGATCGAGTAGCGGAGCGGCGCATCTGGCATAGTCTTGGTACGCACGTACAGGCGAACTTTCGACAAGGAGGACGGAAATGCCGATGCACCGCATGCCCTGGTATCTGGGCATTCTGGCCGTCACGCTTCTCATCACAACTCTGGCCTTCACTGCCGGCGGCGTGCAGGAATCACGCTCCTACGTGGTGAATCTGAGAACTCCGCACCCGATAGAGGGAGAGGTGGGGGTCGTCGGACCCATCACACACAGCAAAGTCGTGCGCATGAAGAGTGTCGTCGTGGCACCCGTGGGCCGGCAGGCGACCAGCTTGTGGGCGGCAGCGGGCAGTCTCGAGACCGACGGGTTCACCGCCGTCACAGTCAGCATGCACGGGCTATCGGGCGGCACTGATCGGCGGGCAGGGACCGTAGGCGTCGTGCTCGTCCCCGACGAGGCCCGCGTCCTGCGGTCCTTTCAGTAAAATGAGCTCCACCTGGCACTCGAGGCGACCGCCGACGTCATCACCGGTGATCTCAGATACTTCAGCGGCAGCAGCGCCTCGCTGCCTTTGGGATTCCCTAGATACAGGGTATTTGTCTACAACACCACGCCGCAGAGTGTCACCATGGACATTTACGCCTACCTGACGAATTAACCAGACCCGTTACACTTTCACCACGGCCTGCTCCAGGCCGTGGCGGGTGACTACCGCTCTCCCTCTTCGGCCCTCGTTGGTCCGAACTCTGCGAGAGTGGTCAGGCTCGGCGCAACCATGACCCGCCCAACGGTCTGCTCGTACACCTCGAAAAACTCGGGGAACTTCTCCCGGAGGTCGGCGGAAGTCCTGATCCTCCACTCGGCCTCCAGCGGGCCGTAGGGCTCCTGCAGGTCCCATGCGGTGGTGATGAACCAGTAGGCGAATTCTTGCAGGAGGACCCGGTTGCGCTCCTCCTCGCCATCGATGTCCGAGTACTGCTCGATCTCGTAGTAGCCCTCGTCGATAGACTTCTGCATCGCCTGGTAGAGAGCTGATGTGGTCGAGATTCCCCATTCGTCCGGGAAGGTGTAGTGGAGTCCCATGTCGGAGGTGAAATGCAGGATGTGCTCGACGACCTCCATGACCTGACCGGGTGAGACATCCTCCATGATGATGTCGCAGATGCTGTTCTGTTCCGTGAGACGATCGAAAGCAGCCTCATCCTCCTCGATGAAGCTCACGTCATCTCCCACGGGCACGGGGATGGTGGCCCGGTAGCGATAGAGGTTGCGGATCAGCTCCTGCTGTAGCTCGAGATCGAGGTTGTCGTCCTGCGCGAAGATCTCCTCGATAGTTGTCGCGACCCTCTCCATGAATTCATCAGTAGCATCGTCGCGAGCGATCAGAGTGATGCCGTTGACCGTGAGCGCCTTCGTGAACGGAGCGTACTCGCCGGTCGCAAGAACTCCGGTGTTCAGGTAGAGATCGGCCGGAACCTCACCGATGGGCTCGATCAGGATGCAACCTCCCAGGTGGGTCGGCGCGGATTCCTCTGCAGGGACTGTCTCGACGGAAGCTGTTTCAGAGGCGGTATCAGCTCCTCCACACGCGAGAACGAGCAGGAGTAGCGGAAGGATCGCTGCAAGGGCTTTCATCACACCCTCCTCGGGGTTCGGGTCCACGCGCGTCGGGAGATGTCCCCGGAGGGGTCCGGGCTCGCCACATGGCCCTGGTTCGCGACACGGTCGCGATTAGGTGAGTCCACTAGCAATCGGTGGATACTACGAAGCACCTGCCACGAGGTCAAACACACCGGCGACTGTGACTGCCGATTGCCTGGTGATGGGTGGCCAGCAGGGGGTGACAGCTGACGGGTATGCTACTTTCCGAACTGCAGACTACTCGCGGGAGAGCCGGCGGATGAGCCGAGATTACGAAGCCATTGGCATTGAAGAGGTCAGGGCGGCCCATCAGCGAATCTCTTCGCACATCCATCGGACGCCGATCTTGACCAGCTCGACCCTGGATACCGCCTTCGGTTGCCAGGTCTTCTTCAAGTGCGAGAACTTCCAGAAGAGCGGTGCCTTCAAGGTCCGGGGTGCCTTCAACGCATTGCTATCGTTGCCCACCGAGGAGCAGGCGCGGGGAATTGTGACGAGCTCGTCGGGCAACCAGGCCGCGGCTGTCTCATTGGCCGCACGGGCACTGGGCGTGGACGCCTACATCGCCATGCCGAAGATCGCGCTCCAGTCCAAGGTTGCCGCTGTCGAACGCTACGGCGGCAACATTATATGGGTTGAATCAAAGGGTCAGGTGCCGACCTCCGAGGAGTACGATGCAACTGCCGAGGCCATTCGAGACCGCACCGGCGCCAACCTGGTGCACCCCTACGATGACCTGAGGACGATTGCAGGGCAGGCCACGTGTGCGCTCGAGTTGCTGGAGGACTGCCCGGCTCTCGAGGTTGTCTTGGTTCCCGTTGGTGGGGGAGGGCTATTGAGTGGAACCTGCTTGTCGGCGGCAGCGCTGGCCCCCGCCGCCCGGGTCATCGGTTGCGAGCCCGAAATGGCCGACGACGCCCAGAAGTCCCTGCGTCTGGGCGAAATCGTGCCGCAGACGGATCCTCGAACCATCGCCGACGGGTTGCGCACCTCGCTGGGCGAGTTGACCTTTCCGATCATCGCTCGTCACGTGGACGACATCGTTACCGTATCCGAGGAGGCCATTTTGATGGCCATGCGGCACGTCTGGGAGACGATGAAGATCATCATCGAGCCGAGCGCCGCGGTGCCGGTGGCGGCCTTGCTCGAGGGGCTGGTTCCTGCAGATGCGGGTAAGGTCGGCGTCATCCTTTCGGGCGGGAACGTAGACCTCGATTCACTGCCCTTTTAGCCAGGAGGGAGCAGTCCCTGGACCGAGAGGGGTGGCCTCGCCGGTCTCGATGTCGATGAGCTGCAGGACGAACTCATCTTCCTGGCGCACGGTCAGCAGGATCTGGCGACCGTCGGGCGACCATTCGGGGAACGCGTCACCGAACATCGAGTTTCGGCTCACCTGCTGCTTCTGAGACCCGTCCGCCTGCATGATCCACAAGTTCTTGTCTTCCTCAGTGCCCGAGGCCCAGGCGATGCGGCCGCCATCGGGGGAAAAGGATGGCCATTCATCGAGAGATTGGTTGTCTGTGAGACGCCGGGTCTCTCCGGTCTCCAGGCTGGTCCAGTAGATCTCGGGATTGCCGTCACGCCCCGATTCATAGACAACTGCGTCACCCACAGGCGACCAGCGGGCATAGGCGTCCCCCGAGCTGCCCGTCACGACACGCTCCGTGGCACCATCGCGGAGGTCGACAATGAAGAGACCTCGTCCGCCTCCATCGATACCCGCAGTTATCAGGATCCGTTCGCCGGCGGGCCCCCAGTCGGCGGGATTGCCGTTCCCAGCAACGAGAACCGACATCTCACCGGTGGCTGGGTCCATCACCATGAGATCGGACGTCTCAGCACTCATCGCCACAAACAGGATGCGGTCCCCGCCGTGTGACCAGACAGGAAAACCCGCGGATGCAGGCAGGGTTGTTAGCTGCTGGCGGATGCCGTCGGAGATATTCATGCCGAAAAGCTCGCTCGCGTCACCGACCCTCCCGGCGAAAACGACTTCATATTCAGGGCTGCTGGGCACTTCGCTTTCGACATGCTCCGCGGGGGGACTGCCACCGCCACTGCAGGCGACCACCAGCAGCGGCATCATCGAAACGATCATCCGGCGTGACCAGTAGCCAGTGTTCGGGTTGTGCATCGGCTCGCTCCTTCGAGTACTGCTTCTTTCGGGCGGATCGAATCTTCGACCGAGTGCGACGGGTTGGCTGCGGCAACGAGAGAGCGCGGCCAGCGTGCTCTCCTGGAACCGACACTACTGAACCTTGACTGCGTTCTCCAATCGGACTCTTGCCTGGAGGAGGTAGTCGGCATAGCTTGCTGAGTGCGAGTACCAGGGTCGCCACACGTCACGAGACACTCCAACAGCCAGCGAGATATCCCAATGCGCAGATCAAGCCTCATCACAGTCGTCCTGGTTGCCGCATGCCTTTTCATCGAGGGGACGAGCTTGGCCGGTCCTTGGCGGGGGTTGGGGCAGCCGGGGCAGCACGAGATCGACAGCGGCCGGACGCGCTGGGAGATCTCCTGCATGATCCGCAAGGACAAGTTCGACTTCGTCCTGCCGGGGGCGATGCGGCGCAACGACATCGACATGTGGATCGTCATCGACCGAGGACGGGGCACGGAACCGATGAGCCGCGATTTCGGCATCGACACGGTCAACGGGCAGGGGTTCTACGTCTTCTCCGATCGCGGGGGCGATCGCATCGAGAGGTTTCAACTCGGCGGGGAAACGGATCTGGCCGAGGCATGTGGCGCGTACGACAGGTTCGGCAGGGTGTCGGAATTGCGAGAGCTGGTGCGGGAGCACGATCCACAGCGGATCGCGCTCAACTACCTGGATGTTCCCAACAACCGTGAGGGGCTTCACATCGCCGACGGCCTGTCGTATACGGACTACTCGTTCCTGCGGGAGGAGCTCGGAGAGCCGTACGCGTCGCGCTTTGTCTCGGCGCAGAAGCTCATCGCCGATTTCCACGGTGAAAGAGTGGCGGGAGAGATCATCGAGTTCTCCAAGATCGGCGACATCACCAGCATGTATCAGGAGAGGGCTCTCTCCAATGAAGTCATCACCCCCGGCGTAACGACCCTCTTGGACGTTTGCTGGTGGTTGGAAGAGCAGATGCATGTATTGGGGTTGGAGAGGGCCTGGTTCCCGACGGTCTACGTGCACCTGCCCGACGGAGACGAGGTCGCCAACAACGACCGCGTTGTTCAGAGGGGCGACGTCATACAAATCGACTGGGGTGTGGGCCGTAACAACTTCCTCACCGATAGCAAGCGCTTCGCCTACGTATTGAAAGAGGGAGAGACCGAAGTTCCGCCGGGGATCCGCAATGCCTTTGCGGAGTCGGTGAAAGTGCGCGAGATCATCCGCAAGCACGTGAAGTCTGGGAAGACGGGCCGCGAGCAGCTCGACGCCCTCAAGCAGGTGATTCGCGACCTGGGCTACGTCTATACCGAAGAGGAGCGTGCCAGTGATGTGGAGGGCATCGAGGTGAACGTCGGCATGC
Source organism: Acidobacteriota bacterium (assembly GCA_030609765.1). GTDB lineage: Bacteria > Acidobacteriota > UBA890 > UBA890 > UBA890 > CALAKE01. The sequence goes on along the minus strand of JAUWTE010000074.1, from coordinate 3,054 downwards.
ACGCGGCCGGCAACATCGGCCACGACATGGCCGCGTCACTGTTCGAGATATTCCCCGTGAGGACCGAGTACGAGGTCAGGCCGAACAGCATCATTTCCTTCGAGTTCATCGTCTTCACCCCGGCGCCCGAGTGGGGCGGAGCGAAGATACCTGTAAACGTCGAGGAAAACGCGCTGATCACCGAGCACGGTATTCAGTGGCTCTACCCGCCACAGGATCGTGTGCTTGTGATCAGGTAGTCAGCGCTCGGTTGTGCCACAATCTGTTCTCTGAAGCAGCTAGCTTGGTCGCTGGATCCGCCCCAATCAACAAACACTACTCTGATGATCTCTGTCTCTGGTCTCGGCAAATCCTTTGGTGCGCAGGTCCTGTTCGCCGACGTCTCCTTTCAGCTCAATCCGGGGGAGCGACATGGGCTGGTGGGCGCCAACGGCTCGGGCAAGACGACACTGCTGAACATCCTCGCGGGGTCCGAAGAACCCAGCGAGGGCTCGGTGTCGCTGCCCCGGCGTCTCAAGCTCGGGGTGCTGCGCCAGGATCAGTTCCTATTTGAGGACGAGACGATTCTCGGTGTGGCGATGATGGGAAATCATGAGCTCTGGCAGGCCATGTCCGCAAAGGAGGCGCTGCTAGCGGAAGATCCCGAGAGCTTCGATGCCGAGCGCTTCTCCGAGTTCGAGGATATCGTCCAGCGCCATGATGGATACGCGGCAGAGGCCCGTGCCGCCGAGATCCTCGAGGGCCTCGGGCTGCCGACTGTGCTGCACCAACAGCCGCTCTCGACCCTGTCCGGAGGATTCAAGCTCCGTGTGCTCCTGGCTCAGGTGCTGGCAGGCTCTCCCGACATTCTGCTCCTCGACGAGCCCACCAACCACCTCGACATCTTGTCGATCCGCTGGCTGGAGAAGTTCCTGCAGGAGTTCGCTGGTCCGGTGATGGTGATCTCCCACGATCATCGCTTCCTGGATTTCGTTTGCACCCACATTCTCGATGTCGATTACCAGACCGTCCTTTCCTACAAGGGCAACTACAGCAAGTTCATGCGTGCCAAGCAGGCGGAGCGCGACCGCCGGGAGAAGAACATCGGCAAGCGCGAAAAGGAGATTGCCCACCACAAGGCATTCATCGACCGCTTCCGGGCCAAATCCAGCAAGGCACGCCAGGCGCAGAGCAAGCTCCGGCTCATCGAAAAGAAGGCCGCGGGGCTCGAGGAGCTGCCACGGAGCTCGCGCCGCTACCCGAACTTCAATCTTCTGCAGACGCGCCCCAGCGGACGTGAGGTGCTGAAGTTAGAGGGGATCAAAAAGGCGTTTGGCGACAATGAGGTGCTGCACGGTGTCGATCTCACCGTGCGCCGGGGCGACAGGCTCGCGATCATGGGGCCGAACGGCATCGGCAAGTCGACACTACTGAAAATCATCATGGGCGAGATGGAGGCTGACGCTGGAGATGCCGAGTGGGGCTATGAGACTCATCCCGGCTATTTTGCGCAGGATCATCGGGATCAATTGCAGCCGGGAGGCCGCACCGCCGAGGCATGGGTCTGGGAGTTTTGTCCTGGCGAGCTGATCGGGTACGTACGGAATCAGCTAGGTCGAGTTCTGTTCAGCGGCGATGAGGCCAAGAAGCCGCTGAGGGCGCTCTCCGGTGGAGAGGCATCGCGGCTGGTGTTCTGCAAGCTCGCCATTCAGCAGCCGAACGTATTGATTCTGGATGAGCCCACCAACCATCTCGATCTGGAGTCGATCGAAGCACTCGTGGAGGGGCTGCAGAGCTACCCGGGAACTCTGATCTTCGTTTCACACGATCGCTGGTTCGTCAGCAAGCTCGCGAAGCGAATCCTGGAGATCAAGCCGGGAGAGGTTCTCGACTACGAGGGCACCTACGAGGAATACGTTCACTACTGCGGCGACGATCACCTCGATATCGACACCGTGGTGCTGAAGGCTCGCAGAGAGAAGAGGTTGGCCAAGGAATCTGTCGACGAGGTCAAGGCCGACCCCGGAGGTGCCACTGAAAGTGCTGCCGAAGGGGGCAAGAAGCCAAGGAGGGCCTCCAAGAACCTGATCCGGCAGATGAAGGCTCGCAGCGAAAAGCTCCTGGCGCGGGTCGAGAAGGCCGAAGCTCGCATTAAGGAAATCAATGGGGCCTTCTGCGATCCGACCTTCTATGAACGTAGCCAGCCGTCCGAAGTTCGAACGCTGGAGGAGGAGCAGAAACAGCTCCGGTCCGAGGCGGACGAGATGATGGCCGAGTGGGAGAAAGCAGAAGAGGAGCTGGCGAACCTGCAGTAGCCGCGGGCTCGAGAGCTCGGCTAGTTCGTTCAGTCCTGTTGTTGACGGGCCGCTACGTACGCCTCCATCGCGATAATGCGCTCCTCGACCGTCAGGTCGGAGGACTGCAGCTTGCCCAGGACTTCCAGTTCCATGACCTCCAAGCTGCGCAGCGCGAGCCGTTCCCGTGCGTTCTCCGTGTAGTCAGCTCGGTGCTCATCGGGGAAGAGATACTTTTCGAGGCGGTCGAGCGCCCCCTCCGAGCCCCAGCGCTCACTCCTGTGCTCCCTCCACACGCGTCGGGCTGCCCAGCCCAGCGGCAGGGTAAGCAGCACGAAGACCCAGATCACCGCGGCAAGAAGGATCACGCGCAGCTCGCCGTCGAACGCCTCCCGCGTGATCATGACGGTGCGGTAGGCACCCATGCCCAGGGCATACAGAACCACTCCGAGGGCAATGCAGATCCAGACGAGAAGAGTGAGCAGAAGGACCGTGCTGAGCCGGGGCCCAACACGTTCGAGGTACTTCTCGATCAGGTGCGTCAAAGGAGGTTCTCCCTCAGCGGCCCCTGCGGGGTCGGCGCCTGCCCTTGGAGCGGCGTGGCGGCCGGCGCTCAGACTGCTCAGGCTGCTGGGGCTGGCTGTCGGCTGCAGGCTCCTCCGGCGGCGCGTTCAGGCTCTCCTGATAGTAATCGTCCAGAAGCATGGCGACGATCGCCACCTCATCTTCTGTCTCACCCCAGCTGCGGGCGAGGGGCACGAAGCGTTGCATGCGCTCCTTC
>JAUWTE010000430.1 GCA_030609765.1 Acidobacteriota bacterium | reverse complement strand
CCTGATGGCTTGCGGAACTTCAACAGGTAGCGGTCGGCGGTATGACGACCCTCTTCGAACCCCGACACGCTGTGATCGTCGGCTGGGTTGCGGAGCATATCGGATGACTCTACGAGCTCGAACCCCGCGGAGGTGAAATCCTCGATAACCACCGTCTCGTTCAGACGATGAGTCTCCTGATCCCAGCCCTCACGATCGGTCGCCACCTCGACGATGCCGACCACACCACCCGGCTTCATCATGCGGTAGAAATTGGCGACGGTGCCGGCGCGCGAGTACTCCGGGAACACCCACTCGATGTCGTGGTAGTTGCGCACAGCAATCGCCGCGTCGATGCTCTCGGAGGGCACTTCATCGAGCGTAAGGGTCAATTCGACATTCGAAATGCCCGCCTGATCGATCCGCTCCTGTACTTGGGGCACACGGTAGACGCGACCTTCGGCCAGCTCTTTTTCGGCATAGAACTCGAAGACGCTGTGGACTTTGCCTCCGTCTCCCACGACCAAAGACAGAAGATGGGTGTTGTAACCACCGGCAGGGTAGACGTCGGCCACGGTCATTCCAGGTTGCACGCCGAGCCACTCGTAAACCTCCAGGGCCATGCGACCCGCATCCTGATCTTTGTCCTCCTGTGGTCGGCTGGGATGATCATAGATAGCCCGATCGAGAGGAATCGACTGAGGAGCACTGGATTCGGCGACCTTCCCTGCCTCTTCTGCCTCGCTGGTGAGAGAGCTGTCGCCACCGCACCCGGCGAGTGCGAACGACGTCATAATCGAGAGCACAGCCAAGATCTTCAGGATGCGCTTCTGCCCCAGGATCGAGTCACGAATACTATGCATGTGTACTCCCTCTCCCTCGCTGGTCTGAAACGGCGGGTACTGTTGATGCAGACGGGGGCCAATACGGTGTATCTTCCCCGAGTTAGTTTTTTTTGTCGTGGGCGCGGATCGTAGACTGAAGCGCTACTGCTGGTCAATAAACGAGGGCACGGTTTTCAACTCCTGGCGGGACTCCGCCATGCTTCGAATCGAGCACTACAGCCAGTTCTCGGGATCTCCACCGCAGAGGCGGACTTGCCGTTTGCCGAAGCGTAGTGGAAGATTCTGGCATTCGCAGGCCGTCGGACCGAGGGGACACTGAGTTCATGCACTACATGAAGGGATGGATACGGGGGCTTGCGGTTGTGCTTTGCCTCGCCGCCCTGGCTAGCTGCGCGACAAAAGAATGGCCATGGTTGGCGCAGGCGGAAAAAGAGGCGAAGTCGTTTACTGCCGAGCCCGATATGTCCCTGATCTATTTGTATCGAGAGAAGCCGCTCTCGCCAACGTTTCGCGTCGGGATCTTCTTGGATGGCGAGATCATCGGGGCGCTCGACACCAAGTCGTTCATCGTCTGCAGGGTCTCCCCCGGGACCCACGAGATCGCGTCCAGAGAAACGGAGACAGCGCATTTGACGCTGGAGACCGAGCCCGGAGGCCTCTACTACGTAGAGCACAACTACCCCGACATGATGGTGCCGGGCTCGCGCACAGGCTTGCTCGTGGCCGAAGCGGCGCAGGCCAAACGAGTTATCCGCAACCTGGGGCTGATGGCCTCTGCCTGCTCGGAGGTCGTCGGGGCGGGCTAGGACTAGGACGCGATCAGCTCCTCGAGGCTCTTGCGTCGCAGAGGATGACGCAGCTTCCGCAGCGCCTTGCCTTCGATCTGCCGGATGCGCTCACGCGTGACACCGAGCAGGTCGCCGATCTCCTCGAGGGTGTACTCCTTGTCCTCGGTAATCCCGAAGCGCATCTTCAGGACCTTCTCTTCGCGTGGAGTCAGCGTAGAGAGCACCTTGCCCGTGTGCGCGGCCAGGTCCTTGGACAGGACGGTCTCAACCGGAGAGTCCCGCGTGTCACGAGCGATGAAATGTCCCAGCGTCGATTCCCCGTCGTTTTCGTCTCCGATCGGCGTGTCTAGTGACACGGTCTTCTTGCCCGCCTGAAGAGCCAGCTTGATCGTCTCGAGCGGCATCTCCAGCGCCTCGGCGATCTCCTTCGTGGTGGGCTTGCGACCCTTCTCCTTGTAGAGCTCGTTCGAGGTCTTCTTGACCTTGCGCTGGGTTTCCGTCATGTGGACAGGAACGCGGATGAGCTTGCCCTTATCCGCCAAGCCACGAGTGATGGCCTGCCGGATCCACCAGGTTGCATAGGTGGAGAACTTGAAGCCTCGCTTATAATCGAACTTCTCCACTGCCCTCATCAGGCCGATGTTCCCCTCCTGAATGAGGTCGGGCAGCGGCAAGCCGTAGTTGGAGTACTTCTTGGCGATGGAAACCACGAGCCGCAGATTGCGCGTCGTCAACTCGCCCTTCGCCCACTCGAGCTTAGTCTCGGAGTCTTCGATTGCTCGCAGGTAGCGCTGCAACTCCACGCGGGTCACCAGGTGCTGCTTCTCCAGCTCAACCACGCGAGCATCGTTGCCACCGTGGGCCTCGCGGGCAAACTGGCCCGCGAGCCGCCGCATCCTGACGATGATCACCTCGTGCGCATCTTCGGTCAGGTGGAGCTTCTCGAGCTCGGCCGCGATCCGCGCCTGAATCTCGATAACCTCGAGCCGGATCCTCAGCTCAGTCTCTTCACGCAGCTTGCGGCGCAGCTTGGCGCGAGTCTTCTTGAGGGTGTCGCGCTCCTTTTGGGCCTTCCTGAGAACCTTGCCGATGAACTTCATCGACTCAGCGAATTCGTCGGCTCCCTTGCGGAACTTGATGCCCAATCCATCGGTAAAGTCATCCAGGGCCAAGCTCTGATCGCGAAGCTGATCGCGGATATCCACCACGTACTCGGAGGCCAGGGGGCAGTTCAGCACGGCCTGCACGATGCCGATCTGACCATCCTCCATGGCGCGGGCAAGACGAACCTCACCCTCGCGGTCCAGGAGAGCCTTCTCGCCCATCTCGCGGAAGTAGACCTTTACCGGATCGAGCACGTCCTCCGGACCCGGCGCGAATTTCTCTTCGACATCCGCCGGTGCCGTTTCGTTGTCGCTGCTCTCATTCTTGGCCGACTCGGACTCGCCGAGAGCATTGTCTTCGTCCTCCGAATCGTCGGAGTCGGCATCTTTAGCTTCCTTCTCTTCCGATTCGTTCTCGAAGTCGTCGTCCTGATCTTCAGATTCGAGATCCTCGTCGATATCTATTCCGCCGAGCACACGACTGAGTTGGCGCTCGTCGAGAGCTGCCCCGCCGCCTTTCGGGGAGAGCCTTTCCACGTCGTCACCCGTCATGTACGCACGGTCCTGTCGATCATCACGCGCCTGAAGTGGGTTCATTTTGCCTCTTTGGTACTCGGCTGTCCGTAGAAAGCCGACTTGCGTTCGATATAGTCGAGTACGTTGGATTTTTGGATACGGGGGATGCTTCGAGACATTCTAATGTTCAAAATTGTAGCAGCCAGGGTGCCTGAAATCAAGGGTTCTCCGCCCTCTCGATCCTTTTCGGGCCCTCGGGACAGCAGAACGCCAAGGAATGCTGCTTGCGGTTTTTCGGGACCCTATTGTCTAGTTTGTTGCATCGGCACCTTGAGAGTGGCGCCAAGACAACGCCGGTCATAGGCAAGGATGCAGTTCCCACGACGAAGGTCACACTCGGCCCGAACAGGCGAAAATACGCCTGGCGCACCTAGCAGGCCGTGGTGATCT
>JAUWTE010000540.1 GCA_030609765.1 Acidobacteriota bacterium | reverse complement strand
GCCGGAGCTCGAGCTCGCCGTCGAGCTCAGCCCCGACCTTTCCGATGCCCACTACCGGCTCGCGCAGCTTTACGCTCGCATGGGCAATCGAGACAGCGCCCGAGTGAGCCAGCAACGGTTCATGGATCTGAATCGCGAGGAGGAGACCGCCGAGGAGGAGGGCAAGCGGCTGGGAATCCTCATGACCGACGCCACCAAAGCTCTCGAACGCAGTGACTTCGCCACCTTCCATGCGGCGATGGCGCCGCTGCTGGAGAGGGCCCCGGACGATAACCAGGTGCGGATGCTGTCGATCCAAGGATTCCTGGCCACGGGTGATTACGAGGCCGGGCTCGCGGCAACTGGCGCGCTACTGGCAGAGTTCCCCGATCGTTGGGATCCTCTGTTCTACCAGGGAATCATGCTGCACAGAGTGGGGCGGCTCGAGGAAGCAAGAGACACCATGCAGCGCGTTCTCGAGATCAACCCTCTGTTCGAGGCGGCCTACTCTGCCCTGGGCAACATTCTCATGGCTCTCGATGACGCCGAAGGAGCAGCAGAGGCTTATCTCGCCGCCGTGCGTTTGGATCGTGAGAGCCCCGCCAGGTACCTGAACCTCGCCACGGCCTACGGGAAGCTCGGCCTCACCGTGCTGGAAGCCGAGGCGATGGCGGAGTACCGGCGGCTTCTGGAGAAACGTCAACCTTCCTCAACCCCATGATGCCCAGCGGCCGATATTTCGCAGGTGCCGGCGCCCTCGTCGTCGCGGTACTGGCCATACTGGCAGCGCTCTACGTTCTCGGTGGGGGGCCCTCCGAGGACTTCACCGCGTTGCGCGAAGGCGAGCCATTCAACGTGCTCGTCATTACCGTCGACACCATCCGTGCCGATCACATTGGCGCCTACGGATACGGCGACGTGGAGACCCCTGCCATGGATGCGCTGGCGCGAGAGGGAATCCTCTTCAGGAAGGCGTACTCGACCACGCCGCTCACTTTGCCCGCGCACACGACGATCTTCTCAGGCACCTATCCGCTCTACCACGGCGTCAGGGACAACGGTGGCTATGTCGTCCCGGAGGAGCTGACGACCATGGCGGAGCTCTTCGGGGAGCAGGGTTACGACACCGCCGCCTTCATCGCCGCCTATGTGCTTGATGCACGCTGGGGGCTGAACCAGGGCTTCGATACCTACTTCGATGATTTTGATGTTGCCGACCAGCGGTTCATATCCATGGGTTCGGTCCAGCGTCCCGGAAACGAAGTCATCGACGAGACCGAAGCTTGGCTGGACGAGGGCAGGGAGGAGCCATTCTTCCTCTGGGTGCATCTGTACGACCCCCATGCACCGTACGATCCACCGGAGCCCTACCTGAGCCGGTACGCGGGGTCCCGCTATGCCGGCGAGATTGCCTTCACTGACAGCCAGATCGACCGATTGCTCGCGGCCCTGGAGGAGCGAGGCCTTCGCGACAATACGTTCATCGTGCTGGCCGGCGATCATGGCGAGAGCTTGGGCGAGCATGGTGAGGGACAACACGGCTTTTTCATCTATGAGGGAGCCACCCACGTGCCGCTCATCCTCTGGACTCCATTCGAGGGATTCGGCGGCATCGAGCGCAGCGAGGTCGTGTCTTTGGTCGACATCATGCCGACGGTGCTCGAAATGTGCGGGCTCGAGATCCCCGAGCATGTTCAGGGAGCCAGCCTGGTGCCGTACTTCCAGCCGGGTTTCGCACCTGAGGCAAGATACGTCTACTCCGAAACCTACTACCCCCGGCTGCACTACGGTTGGAGCGAGCTCACCTCGATTCAGGACGAGAGGTACAAGCTAATCATGTCGCCCGAACCCGAGCTCTACGACTTGCAGGAGGATCCTGAGGAGACCACCAACCTGGTCGAGGAACGGCGGGCGATCTTCGGGCAACTGCGTGACGAGGCCGAGGGGCTGGTCGCGCGGCTCAGCGAAGAAGAGTCTCAGGCGGCGTTCATGGACGTCGATGAGGAGACCATGAAGAAGTTGGCCAGCCTCGGCTACATCGGCAGCTTTC
>JAUWTE010000451.1 GCA_030609765.1 Acidobacteriota bacterium | reverse complement strand
GTCGAGCGTGATCTCCAGGGTCAGGGGAAGCGGGAGGGAGAGCTCACTGGCGGCAAGCGCCCGTCCTGCCCAGGCAGCGAACAGCAGCCCAACGCAGCCACCGGTCAGAGCCAGCACAATGCTCTCGGTGAGTAGGTGGCGCACGAGTTGCCAGCGCGTCGCTCCCATCGCCATGCGCACCGCCACCTCGCGACCGCGGGTCGAGGCACGGGCCAGCAACAGGTTGGCGAGATTTCCGCAGGCAATGAGCAACACCAAGCCGACCACGGACATCAGAACCCCTGCGACGGGGTAGAGCCTGGCGTCTTCCTCTGGGTGCACGCGGACCTGAGCGGCAGAAAAGACGGTGATATCCCGGCCTTCGTTGTACTGGGGGAATTCGGACGCCAACCGCTGGGCCAGAAGATCCATCGCCGACTGGGCTTGATTCGCGTCGATCCCCGCACGCAGACGGCCGATGACCTGAAACCAGTGGTCATCACGACGCTCCAAGGTGTTCCAGTAGTAGCTTCCACCGACTGGACCCGAGGCCGAGATCGACAGCCAGAGAGCAGTATCGACGCCGGGCAACTCACCGGCGTAGTCTGCGGGCCCGACCCCAACAATGGTCACTGATGCCCCGCCGAGCCTGACGCTTCGGCCGACGACATCGGGGTCGGCACCGAACAGTCTCTGCCATGCCTGGTGACTCACCACCCCGACAGGCTCGCTGCCGGGCTCGTCGGCGACCGGGTCGAGCCACTGGCCACGGGACGCTCGCAAACCGAGCACCGGGAATAGTCCCGACGTGGCGTAGGTCACCGTGACCTGCTGCGCATCTCCGGATTCCGTAATCATCCGGGCGGGGCGCCCTGGAATCAGCGCTGCCACTCCGGCGAAGACCTCGGTGTAATCCGCCATGTCACGGAAGGCCGGGTAGGAGCTCGACGAGGGCTCGCCGTCATCCGAGTCCTGATACACCCATACGAGCTCATCCGGCCGCTCCCATGGCATCGGTCTGAAGAGCATTGCGTCCACGATACTGAACATGGCCGCGTTCGCCCCGATGCCGAGCCCGAGGATCAGCAGCGCCATGATGGTGAAGCCTGGAGACTGGACGAGGCGACGGAGCGACTGCTTGAGGTCCTGCATCATGGCGTCCAAGAGAGATTCCCTTCTTCTCATGACGATCCGGGAAGTACGGCTGCCGAGCTCGTCTCGATGTCGCGCTTGCGATCGTGGTGTGTGCGATCGGCGCATCCGCGATAGGTGCGACCTCCAACTCTCGAGTCTTTCCGGAGGTGCGGTAATGAACAGGTCCTTCAGTATCTCGGTCCAGAAGCATGACCGCGGGCGCAGGCCCTTCTCGCTATGAGCTCGCGCCCAGCGTGCACGAAACAAAGACGCCATTCCATCTCCGTATTGGCCGCGAAACGGGCGCGGGTACGTGAGCAGGAGAAGCCTGTAGATACGTTCAGCCAGCGACATTCTCAGTGAGCCTCGGGCAGAACATGCCGTTGTCTGGCGACCTCGACAATCTGTTCGTATCGGATTGCCTCGGCCTTCAGCACCTCACTTCCAGGCGTCGTAATGCAATAGAACTTACGCCGCGGGTCCTCGCCTTGCTGGGGATGGGGGACCTCCTTCACGAGACCGTCCCGCGTCATTTCCTTCAGGGAGCGATAGAGCGTCCCGGGCCCGAGACGTACTGAGCCCGCGGTTGATGCTTCGACCTCATCGGCAATGCCGAGGCCGTGGCGCACCTGTTCGGACAGAGCGAGCAGTATGTGAAAGACAGCCGGTTTCAGGGGTACTTCAGTTTCCAGCTTCGAAGGTGACATGGCTGAATCTCAGGTTCGGTGGGTCTTAGCCCGGGTTTCTCAACGGGTGGCTACTACGCGAGCGCGATGGCGCGCGAGTACTGCGTTGCGCTTGCTTCGGGTGCTCGACGTACTGACAAGTACGTCTCCGCGCCGGAATCAGCGCGCGCCTTGTCCTCACACGCCCTCGCACTCGCTCGCTACGCCACCCGTTGAGAAATCCGGGCTAGGTATCCATTATGGATATATCCATAATGGATAGATGTCAAGGGGCGCACCATCTCCCGGGCAGAAGGCCCCTTCCTTTCACCGACCCTCCGGAACCAGATACCTCTCGCTTCCATGCGCTCGTGACGGTAACTTGGGGCAACTCGGGTCGACCACAGGAGGTAGGAATGCGCGTGTCCAGGATGTTCGCCGTAGGAGCCCTCTTTCTCGCCATCTTGATGTTTGCAGGACCCGCACCCGGTGCGAGCGCTGGCTCTCGCGCTCCTGTTCAGTCCTACCCGACTGAATGGTCGGTGAACGGCAACGGCACCACGGGCACGCTCGAGTACGAGGTCGACTTCGGCAATCAGGTCAACGGTCGCCTCTTCGGAGACACGGTGGCGGGCTATCTTCAGGGTCGCCGTCTCGTGCTCTTTCGCGAGGGGCGCAACGAGCAGGTTTGGGAGGGCTGGATCATGGATGCGCGTGGCCCGAACCGCCGTGACGGGAACTTCAACGACAGCCTGATCATAGCTGGAACCTACACCGATGGTGTCGACACATACCCCTGGTATGGGGTCGAGCGGGGTAGCGCATCCGCGGGCAGGGGAGGTCGAGCCGAGCCGGTCAGCCAGCCGCCACAAGGGTTTCTCGATGGTGCCAGTTGCGAGGGAATCGGTGGATGGGTCCGTTTTCCCGATGATGCGAACCCTATAGCGGTGCGGTTTTATGCCGATGGACCAGCCGGTCGTGGGCGAGATCTCGGCAGTGTGGTGGCCGGGCTGCCGCGTCCCGACCTGCCCTTCCGGGACAAGAACCACGGTTTTTCGATCGCCATTCCGGATTCTCTGAAGGACGGCCGCTCGCACGCCATATACGTCTATGCCATCGACAGCCGCACCGGCACAGAGACGCTTCTGGAGGGCTCTCCGAAGTCGATTCAATGCGGCGGGGAGAATGGCTGACGAACTCTGGTACAGCGATGGGCTACGGTTCACCTGTAGCCGCTGCGGCACCTGCTGCAGCGGCGGGCCGGGGACCGTGCGCGTCAGTGATCTCGAGATCCTCAGGTTGGCGCGTCGTCTCGCTCTCTCGGAGATCGAATTCCGCAGGTACTACACCTATCGTCTCGGCACCGGTGACATGAGCCTGCGCGAGAAGAGCAACTACGAGTGCATCTTCTATGAGAAGAATAAGGGCTGCACCGTTTACGAGGATCGCCCTCGGCAGTGCCGCACCTGGCCGTTCTGGGGCAAGAACGTTGCCTCGCTACGTACCTGGAAGAAGTCGGCGCGCTGGTGCAAGGGGATGAACAGTGGCCGCCTGCACCCGCTGCACGTCATCGAGGAGCTGATCTCGAACGACGGAACCACGGAATCTGGCTAGGAGTCTGCGCGGCAGGACGCAGCAGAGGGTGGTTCAGGGATCATATCGGGGTATCTGTCGGAGACAACGGACAAAAGGGAGTTCGGAGGCGGCTGCAAGGCCT
>JAUWTE010000118.1 GCA_030609765.1 Acidobacteriota bacterium | reverse complement strand
GGCAATCATCACCCGGACACGGTGAGAAGCACATGGGCAGCTACAAGATCTGGTTCCTGCAAGGCGACATGAGCAAGAAGACGCGGGGCGTTGTGGAACGTGTGCTGCGCCCGGCCCTCTTCGACGCGTTCTACTACGCTGCCAAGCGCCATCCGTTCATGAAACAGAAATATCTGTGCACCTACTCGCCCAGATGCAGCGAGGACATCTTCGTCCAGAAGTGGCTCAACCACGACACAGCGGGGATCGTCTTCGTGGGACACAACCGACGGGGCTTTCCAGCCTTGTATCACCCGTCCATCGATTTCAAGCACATTGATGAGCCGAAGTGGGAGGACTGGCCCGTCTTGGATCCCAAGGATCTCAAAAGCACCCTTAAGGGAGGAAACAAGAACCTCTGCATGCTGGTGTTGATCAGCTGCCACTCCACAAACCTCGAAAAGGACTGGAAGGCACTGCTTCCCGCGAAGGCTTGGTTCACAGGATTCGCCAGTACGACGAAGGGAGTCAACTGGTGCCGCCGCCGTCCGAGTGGCAGCCGGGGAATGGACCGAATTCGGGGCGGGGCCGTGTACCTTTTCGAGAGGTGCCTGTTGACCGTCGGACCGGCTGGGCCGGAGCCCAAGAAGAAGAGCTCAGGGTGGGGACTGCGCTGCAACATCGCTTCGGCTACCAGCTTGCGCGGGCCAGTCGGGCTCGCGCGGCGAAGCCCCGAACTGGCCGCCTCGCGTCGCGGTCCACAGGGGCTGGCATAGGAGCCGGCAAGACGAGCCGGTCCGTTCGACCGGGGGGGAAACGCACTGGAGGACATTGGTCCTGATGCCTTAACCGTGTCAGGGGCCTGGATGTGTGTGGATTCGATGGACGGTGAAGGAAGATGACCGAGCGCGAAGAACTTGGCGGCTTCGAGCTTCGGGAGAAGATCGGCAGCGGCGGAATGGCCACGGTCCACCTGGCCCTGCAGAAGGCGTTGGACCGTCTGGTCGTCCTCAAGATCATGCATCCGCACCTGGCCGAGAACGAGTCGCTGGTGACCCGCTTCATGCGCGAGGCTCGTGCGGCTGCCGCTCTCAAGCATCCGAATATCGTCCAGGTCATCGACTGCGGCCAGAAAGGTGCCAAGTTCTATATCGCAATGGAGTTCGTGGAAGGACGGGATCTGAGCCAGATCCTGGAAGCTCACGGGACTCCTCCCCTGGAGGTGGCCATTCTCCTGCTCCGGGATATCTGCCGGGGACTGGAGCATGCTCATGAGAGGGGGTTCGTTCACCGCGACATCAAACCCTCTAACTTCATGCTCCCGAGCGAAGGGGTGGTCAAGATCATGGACTTCGGCCTGGCCCGGCAGGTCGAGGATGTCGCCACTGTGACGGCGGCGGGTTCGGTGTTGGGCACGCCCGCCTACATGTCCCCTGAGCAGGCGAAGGGCGAGGCAGTCGACGCCCGCACGGACATCTTCTCTCTCGGAATCGTGGGCTACGAGCTCTTCAGCGGCGACCGCCCTTTCCAGGGCAATTCACTCCCCAGTTTGATCCAGGCCGTGACCCAGTCTGATCCTCCCCCCCTCAGCGATCCCCCGGTCCCGGTTGCGTTGGCTGAACTGATTCAGCGCATGCTGGTCAAGGATCCCGGCGGGCGTTGTCCTTCCGCCAATGTCGTCCGCAAGGTCCTCGAGTCGGTCATGGAGTCAATGGGACTCACCCGCGCCCAGGATCTTCTGCGCGAGTACGCTCGCGACCCCGACGGCTGCGGGCGGCGCCTGCGGCAAGCGCGTTTCGACAGCGAGGCGGTCGGGACGATTGTGCGCACACCCGATACGCCGGCGCCGGATCCGTCCGACGCGGACGGATCCGCGGGAATTCCTCCAGGAACACTCGCCGGTGGCGGCGAACCTCCGATGGGTGAAGACAAGCCTCCTTCCGGTGACGCCGAACCACCCCCGCCCCCCCCGGATCCTGGGCGGGAGGAGAAGCCAAAGGGCCCCAAGCGCGCCCCGATTCTCGTCGGAGCGATTGTGGTGGTCGTGGCTGCTTTCCTCCTGTACATCCTTCAACCGTGGCGGGATCGGGATGGCGAGCCTCAAGGTCACGTACAACCCACCGAGTTGGATATCGGCACCGTCCTGGTGGAGACACGTGTGGCCGCCGCTTTCACGATTACGAATACCGGGGATGAGAACTTGAGCGGCAGAGTCTCTGTGACGTGTGACCCTATCGAGATCCTGTCGGGTGGAGGAGACTACGACCTGCGTGCCGGAGAGAGTGTTGAGGTCAATCTCCTGTTCACACCGCCCCAGGCAGGTGACTATGAGTGTGTAGTCGAAACCGGCAATCCGGAATGCGAAGACGTATCGATTCGCGGACGCGGGGAGCTTGGTCCGAGTGCCCGGGTGTTGCCCGATACGCTGGATTTCGGTCCCGTCTTGGTGGGGACCCGTGCGACCCATGCCTTTACGATCACGAACGTGGGGGGTCAGACCGTGAGCGGTGCGGCGACCGCGATGTGCGAACACTTCACGATCATCTCGGGGGAAGGAGCCTACGATCTGGGCGCCAACGAGAGCGTTGAGATCGTCGTCCAGTTCGCACCGCCTGGCTCGGGCCCCTACGAGTGTTCGATCGAGACGGGCATCCCGGGATTCGGTGACGTGATCGCCACTGGACAGGGCGACCGAGAGCCGGAGTGCCGGGTTCATCCCGTCGTTTTGGATTTCGGATCTGTCTCCGAGGGAGCCAGCGAGACCGCGTCCTTCTCCATCAAGAATGTCGGTGGTCAGACTCTGACTGGAACGATCGCCGAGACGTGCGATTACTTCACAATCACCTCTGGCAGTGGAAACTACAGCTTGGGCCCCGACGAGACCGTTAGGGTCAGGGTCCGGTTCACCCCTCCTGGCGCGGGGAGCTATTCGTGCACGATTGATGCTGGTACACGTGGATGTCGATCCGTATCCTGTGCGGGGCGAGGCACGGAATCCGTGGGCCCGGTGGTCGAGTCAAAGGAGTACCTGGTCTTCGCGGCACCGAGCGGCAGAGTCTTCTATGAGAATCAGTGCGTCAGCGAGCAAGGATATTCAGTCATTGTGAAGCTCAAACCAGGAACGAACAGTCTCAGAGTCATACCGTTCAGCCGACCGGAGGATGCAGTTACCTTCGAATACACCGTCGTGGCCGACGATCCCAACAACAAGCTCATTCTCCATCTCGACACCGGTGAAGTGGAACCTGGCATAACGAATCTCGACGAGCACCGTTGAAGTGGAAACAGTTCTGAAAGAAAGGAGTCATGCGATGAAAGGACCATGGAACGCATACGGATCGTTCGCACTCTTCATGGTCGTACTCCTTGCGCTGATCGGAACCCTCGGTGGATGCGGCAAGCAACAGGGTCAGCAGGCGGGCGGCATCTCCGAAACCACGGCCGGGAGTTCCGCCATGGATGAGATGCTCGCAGCCGCCAAGGAGGCCTTCTGGGATGCGGAGTTCCAGACGGCGGAGAGGCTCAGTCAGTCGGTTCTCTCTGCCTCCGAAGCACAGAAGGAAGACCGGGTGGAAGCCTACAAGATCCAGGCCGCTGCCTACACGATGCGCAGGGTACGCTCAAATGCACTGAACTCACTGGTGCGCATGTTCGAGCTCGATCGCACGGCGCGATACTCGCCCCCCACCGACTACCCGCCACCCGTCCTGCAGAACTACTACGTCGTTCGCGACAGCCTCTTTTCCGGAACGATGGACATCAACACCGTGGCGGTGGGTGATTTCGAGACCAACTCGATCTACACGGGCAAGTTCAAGAACTACGACTTTGGGGCCCTGGAGAAGGCACTCCCGCACATCATCATGCTCGATCTGACGGAGATCACGCAGCTCAAGGTGGTCGATCGTCAGAGGACCACAGACATCCTGCGGGAGCTGCAGCTCACCGAATCCGGCTTCGCCGACCCGGGGCAGGCTGTCCGTACCGGAAAGCTCCTGGGAGCCCACACCTTCATCTTCGGCCAGTACATGCTGCTCTCAGCCGATCAGGTCCGGATCGATGCGCGGATCGTTCAGACAGCCACCGGCGAGGTCCTGACGGCCAGGCAGATCACCGGGAAGTTCAGCGGCAAACCGGAGGTCTTCCTGGAGCTGCAAGAGAAGTTGATCACCGAGTTGGTGCGAACCCTGGAGACCTCACTGGGTTCGCAGATCCTCCCCGATCCAGTGGACGAAGCAACGAAGTACTACGCGCAGAAGAAGGACGACGTCAAATCTCGTGAGGGCTATGTGGACGGCGTGTTCCTGACCTCGCAGGCTTTGGACGCCGAAGAGCGGGGCGACTACGTCGCGGCGGTCGAGAACTGGAAGAGGGTGCTCTCCGTTGATCCCGAAAACCAAGTGGCAGCCACTCGGATCAAAGTGCTCACCCCCCTAGCCAAAGGCTGACCCGTCCGACACACGGCTCGTAAGACAACGGTCTCAATGCAGTTGGGGTCGAGGGTGCCCCCTACTCTAACACTGCTAGGACCGTTCAAAACCAGTAGACCCATGTATGCCGAGCTGCTATCGTCCGCTTAGGAGTCGGCTCGAAAGTGTGTTTCTCGTGAGTCGTATGGGCCGTTCTGCGAGACCCTAATCACAGCTGGCTGCAGGCCCTCTCTGGTTGCCCGCTAATGGCACCGGGACCTAGAAAGCTAAGGAGAGCCATCATGGCTTGTGATGCGATCTCCAGGTGTTCCCACGTCCTAGGACTGCTTCTCCTCTGTGCAGTTGTCTTTCTGGCCTCGACCATCGGATGCACCCGAACTGGCAGTTCCGCTGCCGATCGGCTGATTCGTGACGGCGACTATCAGGGCGCCATCGAGGTTCTGCGCGAGGCGGAAGCCAAGGATCCCTCCAATGTCGAGATCGCACGCGATCTCGGGATCGTTCAGTATATGGCGGGGAACAAGTACGCGGCCATCGAAACGCTGGAGGCGGCTCAGGCCGCCAAACCCAAGGATCGCGAAACGGTCTACTACCTCGCGCGCGCCTATGACGAAGCCGACATGCTGGACCGGGCCCTCACCGCCTACGCGGACTACATCGCCCTGGGCGGCGAGGCGCAGACGGAGGTGAGTGCACGCATCCAGGCTCTCTCCGTGCGGAAGGACGAGATCCAGATACAGGAGGCCTTGGCGGAAGAACTCTGGTTGAAGCCAGCCGAGATTCCGGAGAACTCCATAGCGGTTCTCGAATTCATGAACGTGACGAAGAGCCAGCAGTACGCCCCTCTTTCCCGCGGACTCGCCGCCATGTTCATGACCGATCTCAGCAAGGTAGAACAGCTACGCGTTCTCGAGCGACTCAAGATGCGGGTGCTCCTGGACGAGCTGGAACTCGCCTGGGGCAGCCGTGAGGAGGCATCTTTGGCGGCGCAGAAACTCGACTGGCCGCCGATCTCGGAAGTCTCGGGTATCAAAATGAGGTTGGGCTCGATCAGACGACGAGACAGTCAGGAGGTCTACTACGACGGACCCATCAATGATGCCAAAGACGGGCGTTACCTTGACGCCGTGAAGTCGTTTCAGGCTGATCACGAGCTGACTGTCGATGGAGTTGCGGGGCCGCAAACACGGGACGTGCTGAGTGAGGCGCTGAGTGCCCAAAGGTCCTCCGTTGTCAATCAGGAGACGGCACCCGAGATTGGTCAGCTTGTCGGAGCTAGGCAGTTCGTTCAAGGCTCCTTTGTTCCTTTGGGTGACGAAGACATCCAGCTCGACGCCAGCATGGTCGCGACCGACCCGTCGGGGCTGGTCAGACAAACGGGGCCTCCCGTCTCGGGTCCGGTCCAGTCGATTCTCCGGCTGGAGAAAGAACTCGTCTATCAGACCCTCGAGACGCTCGGAATCGAACCGACGCCGGAGGAGCGCGAGGAGATCGACAAACTCCCCACGAAGGAGTTCCTCGCCTTCTTGGCATACTCACAGGGACTGGGATTCGAGGATCGGGGTCACTTGGATGACGCCGCCGTGGCCTACAATGAAGCCATCCGCATCGACCCGGACTTCAATGCAGCCATTGCCCGGGCGGCCCTCCTGCGCGTGTCGCCGAACGATCTTCCGAACATGGACTCCAGACTCGTCCCCCACGTACCCCCGGTCCGGGAGCCTTCGCCGGATCGGCGGGAGCGGTTGGATGATACCGGTTCGCAGAGCGGATTGGGTCCGGGGCCAGAAGAGGATCGATGGGACGACGAGGACCCGTCGCCCACTGATCCCGAAAAGATCTCGGAAGACGTGTCGATCACCATCATCATCCACTTCGACACCACCGGACAGCCGCACGCGAGGACCAAGCCATGAATCTCCTCACAAAGCACAAGGGATTCCTGCTGCTGGTAGTGATGTTGCTCGCATCCGGCTTCTACCCCCAGATTGTCACTGCCTCACCGTTTCGCCTCGCGCGCCTGCCCATGAACTACCGGAGCTGGACTCTCAGCGCCGGTGGCGACGTTCCTGATAGCGATATCTCGCAGTTCCTGCTCCCCCTGACGGCGACGGTTCGTCTCAGCAGCAAGACCGATCTGGCCCTCGTGTGGGCCGGAGTGACATCTTCCCTCAACAGAGGAGGAATCGCGTCCGCGTCGCTGAACGGAATTACGGACGTGACCTTCCAGATGTATGCTCGGCTGTACGACGATCGCCTTCTCCTCCACGGTGGGTTGAACATACCCTCCGGCAAGACCTCTCTCACACCTGCTGAGCTACAGGTGGCCCAGATCTTGGGCCACCCCCTCTTGGGTTTCCGGCGCAAGGAATACGGTCGGGGAGCTGGCGTGAGCGGCGGGGCTGCGTATGCGCTGGATCTTGGATCGCAGGCGGTGTTGGGTTTCGGCGCTGGCTTCATTCGCTTCGGCCCCTACACTCTTGTCGCCGAAGGAGAGGACTACCAGCGGGGAACCGAAGCATCGCTATCCGCGGGCATCAGTTGGGGATCCTCCAGCCGAGACGCCAGTTCAGCTCGGTTGGATGCGACGTTTCGAACGCGAGGGTCTGACAAACTCGGAGGCGAGAAGATCTTTCAGGAGGGAGACCAGCTCGAACTCCTCGCCCTTGGCACGACCCACTATCGGCGCACGCAGTTCGACGCGGCGTTTCGCATCGTCTCCAAGACAGACAACACCGCCTACACACTGTACGATACGGGTTACCGTGCACTGGAAGCCAGTGCCGGAACCTACACAGTGCTTGCCGGAACTGTGCAGCATCCGTTCTCCGAGACGGTGTCAGCGGGGATTTCGGGAACCTGGAGCCGTTTCTCTGGCAGTGATGTCCCGGGTGCAAACGGCCGGACCTTTGGCCTGGGAGCGATCCTCGGATTCGCTTTGAGCGACGCTTTCAGCCTCCATGGCCGTGGTGATCTACTCGGGGGTTCATTGGATAGCATAGATGGTGGATCGGAGATTGACTTGAACGGATTCGACGTATCTGCGGCCCTGATATGGACGGGATCCTAGCAGCGACAGCGATCATGCCGAGGAGACAATCATGGGGCAATTCTCGCGTCTTGGCAATAGGCATTCCACCCCGTGCTCTCATAGGCAACTCGGACGGGCCGCACTAGCCCCAGCTCTCCTTCTGCTACTCCTGCTGGGCATACTCTCCCAGTGCGTGAGGGAGCCGCCAACGTCGGTAGGCACACCGACATCCCTCCAAATCCGACTTCGTTTTCTGACTTCTCAAGATTCACTGCCCTAGCCGGACGTCCCAAGCACTGTCGATTCGAGTGATGACGACGTGGATTGGTACATCGACTTGGTGCGTGTCTCCGTAATGCACGTGATCCCAGGCGCGTCGTGTGAACGTGCTGCGGGGGATCTGTGCCGATCGCCGAAGGTCAGATCCAGGCGGCTGTGAGTTTGACATTCTACATGCAGCGCGGGGAGGAGTATGTCGTCCTCGCGGAGGCATTGGGCATACGCACGACGGACCATGACTCCACAGAATACGGCGTGCTCTTTGAAGGCGACCGGCGCATCCCTGAGGTGCTGTCCCACTCGGCCGTCATTGAGATGGATGTCTCCGAAATCGTGCCCCTGAATCTGCGGTACGACACTGAGCATGGTCCCCGC
>JAUWTE010000100.1 GCA_030609765.1 Acidobacteriota bacterium | reverse complement strand
TCCCTGGTGGGTAATCTGCGCCGCACTGCGCGCCTCCGTGACCATGCGTTGCCGGGCCTTGTCGTCCTCCGCCAGCTCCGGCGGCAGGCGCTTCAGGGCGACGGTGCGCTTGAGTTGCTGGTCGTAGGCCGCGTAAACCTCGCCCATGCCGCCTACGCCAAGCAGCGCGCGGACTTCGAAGCGCCCGATTTTCTGTCCAGTCAGGTCGTCCACCGAGAAGTGCCCTTGATCTACTAATCAGTTCGAGAGTGGGGTCATCATAGACAAAAAACCGCCGATCAGGGTATAGATTCGCCTCTTGGACCGCTTCACACGGCCTGCCAGCCCGCGTTTCTCGCCCATCTTCGCGAAGAAACGCCATGAGAAATGCAGCCCGGAGTGGACGCGGGCCTGATTTGGACGGATCATTGAACGGCCCGTTCGGATTGCTCAAATAACACCACACCATTACCCTTTAGGATTCTCTTCTTCTTCGTGTGTCGCCCGGAGGGCGCGGCGCCGGGAAGACTTGATCTAAAAGAAATCTCGGAGGACCCAGGGGAGATGGCAGAAGGATCCGCTGAAGCGACGACTGGTGGACTGGACCCGGAATCGCTCGACCTGACCGTCGAGGCGATTCGGGAATTTTCCGAGCGCTATCTGCCCGACGAGAAGCTGCTAGAGCTTGACCATGACGACGAGTTTCCCGTCGACATCGTCAACGAAATGTGCGGTGACGGACTCGGGGTGCAGCTCCTCTTCATCCCTGAGGAGTTCGATGGGATGGGGGGCGGCGCATTCGATGTTTACAGGGTTTGCGAAGAGATCGCTCGGGTCGACCTGGGCATTGCCACCGGCGTTCTGGCCACCTTCCTCGGCGCTGATCCGATCGTTTTCGGAGGCAGCCAAGAGCAGAAGTCGCGCTGGCTGAGCCGAATAGCGAACGAAGGCCTGCTGATGGCCTACTGTGCCACCGAGCCCGAGGCCGGTAGCGACCTGGGTTCGCTGCGGACCACCGCCGATCGCGTCGAAGAGGACGGGCGCATCACGGGGTACAAGATCAATGGCAACAAGCAGTGGATCAGCAACGGTGGCTTCGCCGACCTCTACAGCGTCCTGGCGATGGCGCCCGGTGGCCCCTGCTGGTTCATCGTCGAGAAGGGAACCGAAGGCCTGAGCCATGGCAAGCCCGAGGACAAGCACGGGATCCGAGCCAGCAATACGGCGACGGTTTCTTTTGACGGTGTCTACCTCGACGCCGACAGCCTGGTCGGCGAGGTGGAAGGCCAGGGGTTGCTTCAGGCCCAGGCCGTATTCGGCTACACGCGCCTGATGGTGGCGGCGTTTGGCCTCGGGGCGGGGTGGGCCGCGCTCGACCGTGCCATCCCGTATTCCGTGGATCGTATCCAGGCGGGTGGCCCGCTCTCGGAGAAACAGGGATATACCCACAAGCTGATCGTGCCCTGGGTGGTCAATCTCGAAGCGAGTCGTGCCTACATTGAGGAAACCGCCGAGCGTATCGACGCGGGCGAAGGAACTCTCAATACCGAGGGGGCGATCGCCAAGTACATGGCCACCGAATTCGGCAATAGTGCCGCCGAGGCGAGCATCCAGGCTCTTGGAGGATATGGCTATACGCGTGAGTACATGGTGGAAAAGATCAAGCGCGATGTGCGCATCACCACCATCTATGAAGGCACCTCCGAGATCATGGAGATGACCATCAGTCGTGACCGCTGGCAGGAACATCTGACGACACGCGGGCAGTACTATCACCAGCAGGCGCAGGAAATGGATGTACTTCATACAGCCCACCCCGAAGTCGGTGCGGGCATCGCGTCGTTGGCTCTGCGGGCGCTAGCCGAAGTATTGGAACGCGCTCGCATCGGGCGGCTGACGCGCAACCAGCACATCCTCCTGCGCCTCGGTGTGATGATCTCCTATGCCGAGTGTGCCGCCGCCCTGGCCCGTCGGGCCGCGCGTGCGGCAGATGGCCAGCTCAGCCCGAAGACCGATCGGCGCTTTGATGCCGCCGCATTGGCTGTCATCAGCCGGGTCTTCGCGCGCGACGCCGCCACGAAGGTGGCGGAAGAGGGGCTGCAGTGGGTGCGCGGCGCCGACGGCGTCGCAGATGCAGACCTGGCAGGTTTTGAAGCGGCCCTGGGCATGGCCGCGATTCATTATGCCCAAGCAGGACTCTTGATAGATATGGACACAATCGCCGACGTGCTCTACGACCGCCGCAAGTAAGGACGAGCACACCGGCGTCAGCGAAACCGTGATCGATTATGGCTGAAACTCTGCAAAGAGCCGTGGCAATCGTAGGTGTTGGAGCCGTGCTTCCCGATGCTCCCGACGCCTCCACCTTTTGGAACAACCTCGAGAGCGGCCGCAATAGCATCAGCGACGTGCAGCCCGATCGCTGGGATCCCGCGCTCTACTACGATCCTGATCCCAAGACGCCCGATCGGTCGTATTCCAAGATCGGCGGCTGGGTGCGCGAGTGGACATGGGACCCGCTGCAGTGGCGCATGCCGATACCCCCGCGGGTTGCCGAGGCTATGGACCGTGCCCAGAAGTGGGCGATCATCGGAGCCCGCGAGGCGTTGGCTGACTACGGCTACCCGGAGCGCCCCCTGGATCTGGATCGAACGGCCGTTATCTTCGGTAACGCCATGGCCGGCGATCAACACTACATGACCGCTTTGCGGGTCTTCTTTCCGGAATATGCGCGTGAGCTCGGCAAATCACCGAGCTTCACCGCGCTGCCCAAATCGGTGCAGGAGGCGGTGACGGGCGAGCTGCACGAGCGCATACGCCTGCGCTTCCCGGACATCAACGAGGACACCATGCCGGGCGAGCTGGCAAATATCATCGCCGGCCGTGTCGCCGCGGTGTTCGACTTCCACGGCCCGAACTATGTCGTCGACGCGGCGTGCGCCTCGGCGATGGCCGGAATGACCGCCGCCATAGAGGGTCTCGAGAATTTCGATTTTGATGCGGTAGTCACCGGCGGAATCGACGCCAACATGAGCGCCTCGACCTTCATCAAATTCTGCAAGATCGGCGCGCTGTCGGGGAGCGGAACACGACCCTATTCGGAAGGTGCCGACGGCTTTGTCATGGGCGAGGGGGCCGCACTTTTCCTCCTCAAGCGGCTCGAGGATGCGGTACGCGGCGACGACAAGATCTACGCGGTGATTCGCGGGTTCGGGGGTGCAAGCGACGGCAAGGGCAAGGGAATCACGGCTCCCAACCCCATCGGCCAGCGGCTCGCTGTGGAGCGTGCCTGGAATCGATCCGGGCTGGTGCCAGTCCCGGGCGATCTCCTGGAGGGTCACGGAACTTCGACGCGCGTTGGCGACATCGTCGAGGTCGAGAGCATGGGGGAGGCGTTTCGCGGCATGGGCCTGCCCGTCCATTCGATTCCACTGGGCTCGGTGAAATCCAACATCGGGCACCTCAAAGGCGCGGCGGGGGCGGCCGGCATGCTGAAAGCGGTCTTGTCGTTGCACCACAAGATGTTGCCGCCGAGCCTGGGCTTCGACAGCCCGAATCCCAACATCGACTGGGCTAAATCCCCTTTCTACGTCAATACAGAGCTGCAGCCATGGGAGAAGAATGATAGGGAGCTGCGGCGGGCCGGAGTGAGCGCCTTCGGCTTCGGAGGTACGAACTTCCACATGGTGCTGGAGGAGTACGTGCCGGGGATCACGGAAGTCACACGCAACAGGACTTTTTCCGTGGGCGGTGAGGTTGACGGGGATGCTCCTCAGGCGACCCTGAAAGCCCCTCCGCGGGGTGCATTGGTGCTCGGCGCGGACGATCGCGTCGCTCTTGCCGGACGTCTCGAGGAGGCCGCTCGCGAGGCCGAGTCGGGCGAGGTGTTGCCGCCTGTGCCGCCTTGGGCGTCGGACCTCAACGCTCCTGTCCGTGTTGCTGTCGATTATGTCGACGCTGAGGATCTCATCAAGAAGGTGCCAAAGGCTCTGAAGGAGCTAAAACGGGAGCGGAGTGCCGCCTGGTCGGCATCTCGGGCACAAGGGATGTTCGTCGATGAGGGTGAGCCCCCCAAGGTCGCCTTCTTGTACACGGGTCAGGGCTCGCAGTACGTCAACATGCTGGCCGAGTTTCGCGATGTCGAGCCCATCGTGGCCGAGACCTTCGCAGAGGCCGACCGCATCATGACGCCACTGCTCGACAAGCCGCTCACCGACTATATCTTCATCGATGAGAATGATGCCGAAGCAATGGCGCGGGCTTCTGAGGACCTGCGCCAGACCGAGATCACCCAACCCGCCGTGCTGAGCGTGGACGTTGCCCTGACGCGTCTGCTCGCTGCGTACGGGATCATCCCCGATATGGTGATGGGGCACAGCCTGGGCGAGTACGGCGCGCTCGTGGGCGCCGGGGCACTCTCGTTCGCCGATGCTCTCGAGGCCGTTAGTGCTCGTGGCCAGGGAATGGCCAATGTCGATGTCGACGACACCGGCACCATGGCCGCCATCCTCGGCCCGCTGGAGGAGATCGAGAAGATCGTCGACTCGATTGATGGCTACGTAGTTGTTGCCAACATCAACAGCAGCCGCCAGGCGGTGATCGGCGGTGCGACCGCTGCCGTCGACGCAGCCATCGAGGCCTGCCGGGAGGCCGGGTTCCGGGCCTCGGAGCTGCCGGTGAGTCACGCCTTCCATACCGAGATAGTCGCCCCTGCCATAGATCCGCTGCGCGAGGTGCTCGGTCGCCTCGACATCCAGTCGCCGACTCTGCCGATCATCGCCAACATCAGTGGTGACTTCTATCCGATGGGTCCCGACGTCAGGGACGAGGTGATCAGAATCCTGGGACAGCAGATCGCTTCCCCCGTACAGTTCGTCGCCGGGCTGAACCGTCTCTACGAGGCCGGCGCCAGGATCTTCGTCGAGGTCGGGCCGAAATCGGCGCTACACGGTTTCGTCAAGGACGTTCTCGGAGATCATGACGATAGTCGTGCTTTATTCACCAATCATCCCAAGCAGGGAGATCTGACCTCTTTCAATCGTGGCCTCTGTGGCCTCTACGCCGCCGGACTAGGGGTCGGGAGGGTGCCGGAAGAAGAGCCCCGACTGTTACCCGCAGAAGCGGGGGCGGCCATGCCTGGCGTTGCGCAGACCGTGCCGCAGCTCACCGCACAGTCCACACCGCGGGTTCCCACCGGATCGCTGGCTGGATCGCAGTTCGGAGCCGACAACTATCTGCAGCTAGGCCGGATCTTCGCGGATGCCATCCAAGAAGGCATGCATCTCCTCTCTGACGGGGAGCCGGCGGCTGCTCGCGAGATGCTGGTCATCAGCGGAGCGTCACTCGGACTGCCAGGTACCGAGCACGTGTTCGATGATGCCAACGTCGCCCGCATTCTCTCCGGCGAACAGTTCATCGAGGCCATCCCGATGGAATTTCGCCAGGCGATGGTCGACAAGAACATCACGCGCCTGGTGAAGGGGCCGAATGGCGAGGCGCGCTTCGAGATCATCGAGGACCCGTCAGATGCGATCAAGCTAGCGGCAAGAGGCGGCATTCTCGACCTCGCGGATGAATACGGCTTTCCGGAGGTTCGCCTGCCTTCGCTCGATACGGTTACCCAGCTCGCGATCGGGGCCGGGATCGACGCGCTCAGGGATGCCGGCATACCTCTGGTCAGGCACTACAAGACGACCACCAAGGGGACAAAGCTCCCCGATCGTTGGTGCCTGCCCGACGAGTTGCAGGATGACACGGGTGTCATCTTCGCCTCGGCGTTCCCCGGTTACGATGCCCTGCTTGATGAAGTTGAGCGATTCCATGTCTACACGGCTCGTTGCCAGCAACTCGAGACCCTGCTCGGACTGAAGGATCAGCTTGCCGATGGAACAGATACCGAAGACGGGCTGGGGCAGGAAATCGAGAGCCAGATCAAGGACCTCGAGGCACTGATCGAGGAAGATCCCTACATCTTCGACCGGCGCTTCCTCTTCAAGGTTCTGGCCTTCGGGCACGCACAGTTCGCCCAGATGATCGCTGCCCGTGGTCCCAACACCCAGGTCAATGCGGCCTGTGCCAGCGGAGGCCAGGCACTGGGGTTGGCGGAAGACTGGATTCGTGCCGGTCGCTGCCGTCGCGTTGTCGTGATCTCTGCCGACAACACCACCAGCGACAACCTGATCAAGTGGATCGGCGCCGGCTTTTTGGCCAGTGGTGCCGCTGCCACCGACGAAAACGTGGAGGATGCCGCCATACCTTTCGACCGGCGTCGCCACGGGCTGATTGTCGGAATGGGTGCGGCTGCCATGGTCATCGAAACCGCCAGCTCGGTCGCTGAGAGAGGCTTACAGCCCATCTGCGAGGTATTGGGCACCGTTGTGGCCAATAGTGCTTTCCACGGTAGCCGCCTGGACGTTCATCACATTGCCAAGGTCATGGAAGCCTTCGTAGCTGACGCAGAGGCGCGCTATGGGTTCGATCGCCGTCAGATCGCGCCTCATACCGTCTTCGTGTCGCACGAGACCTACACGCCGGCAAGGGGTGGTAGCGCTCAGGCCGAGGCAACCGCACTGCAGCAGGTTTTCGGCAGCGTGGCCGACCAGATCCTGGTGGCCAACACGAAAGGCTTCACCGGGCATCCCATGGGCGTCGGCATCGAAGAGGTGGTTGCGGTCAAGATACTCGAGACGGGTATCGTTCCGCCGGTCGCAAACCACCGCGAGCTCGATCCGGAGCTCGGGTACCTGAATCTCTCCAGTGGTGGCGACTACCCGATTCAGTACGCCCTGCGGCTGGCTGCCGGATTCGGGTCACAACTCGCGATGTCGCTGTTGCGCTGGGTGCCGACGAGCGATGGCGTGCGTCAATCTCCCTATCAGCTCGGCCATACTTACCGCATCACTGACCAAGCAACCTGGAACCAGTGGTTGCATCGCATCACCGGGTACGCGAGCCCGCGGATCGAGCTCGAGAACCGCACGCTACGCGTGAAGGATGAGGGGCCACCTGTAGTGGTTGCCCCGCCATACTCTCCCGCCATTGCTGCCCACGAGGCCGCAGCACCCGTAGCGGCCCTTCCGGGCATCCCCGCCGCACCGGCTGTTGCCGGGGAGCCCCCCGCTCCTCCGACGCCGCCTGACACGCCTGTAGTATCCGACCCGGTGGAGGTCAAGGTCCTCGAGTTGGTGACACAGCAAACAGGCTATCCGCCCGACATGCTGGACATGGATCTGGATCTCGAAGCCGACCTGGGGGTCGACACGGTCAAGCAAGCGGAGATGTTCGCCGCCATTCGTGAGGCCTACGACATTCCTCGTGACGACGATCTACAGCTCAGGGATTTCCCAACGCTGAACGATGTGGTCCGGTTCGTCTATGAGCGACGTCCCGACCTGGGCGGACCGCCCGAAGTGCCGGCGGCAGAGGCTGGGGCGATTCTCGATACCCTCGATGTGCCCGCTCCCATGGCGGTTCCCGAGCTCGCAGCAGCGCCCGCCGTCTTGGACCCCGTGCAAGTGAAGATCCTCGAGCTGGTTACCGAGCAGACCGGCTATCCGCCGGACATGCTGGACATGGACTTGGACCTCGAGGCCGACCTCGGGGTTGACACGGTCAAGCAAGCGGAGATGTTTGCGGCCATCCGGGAGGCATATGACATCCCACGGGACGACGAGCTGCAGCTGCGTGACTTCCCGACCTTGAATGATGTCGTGCGCTTCGTTTACGAGCGGCGTCCCGACTTGCTGGCGGCTGACGATGTCACGGATCCTGTCGCGGTGAAGGTCCTCGAGTTGGTTGCCGAAAAGACCGGCTACCCCGCCGACATGCTGGAGATGGATTTGGATCTCGAGGCCGATCTCGGGATCGACACCGTGAAGCAGGCGGAGATGTTCGTCAGCATACGAGCCGAGTGGAACATTCCACGCGACGACGAGCTGCAGCTCCGCGATTTCCCGACGCTGAATGACGTGGTTCGGTTCGTCTACGAACGGCGTCCTGACGTGGCGGAGGATCTGCAGGAGGAAGCGGATGTCCCGCTGGAGGTGGAGCCTGAGGGTGATGAAACCTCTCCTGCGGTGGAGATCGAGGAACATGACGGGGATGCTGCTGGGGTCTTGCCGGCCGACCTGAAGGCCGCGGTCCAGGCTGCAAAGGACGCGGTGGCCGAGGCGACCGCTGGAGTCGAGGGCCCCGATCGTGGAGAGATACCTGGTCTTGTCCAGGGCAGTATGGAGGCCGCCGAGAGCATCCCACGTAGGGTGCCGGTTCCGGTTCTCAGGCCCTCCCTGGATCTCTGTAAGGAGACGGGAGTGGGGTTCGGGCCCGACAGTCGAGTGCTCATCATGTCGGATCTCGGTGGCGTGGGCGAGTCGCTGGCCATTCGTCTCGAGAAGCTGGGGGCCAGAGTCCTCACGATCGAGGATACGCCGACCTGTGAGGAGCTCGAGGAACGCCTCGTCGGCCTGCTCGAGGACGGACCGATTCAGGGCGTCTACTGGCTGCCGGCGCTGGATCACGAGGGCGACCTCGGCAAGCTCAATCCCGAATCGTGGCACGCCGCTGTGCACCTGCGCGTCAAGTTGCTGTACACGGCGATGCGGGCGCTCTACGAGCAGATCGGTGATGTGGGCACATTCCTGGTTTCTGCGACCCGGCTCGGCGGACTGCATGGATACGACGAGCAGGGTGCTGTCGCCCCACTGGGCGGACCGGTTGCCGGCCTCACGAAGACCTTCAAGCGTGAGCGCCCCGACGCTCTGATTAAGGTCGTCGATTTCGAGCCTAGCCAGAAGTCCGCTGCCGAGGCCGAGATTCTGATTCAAGAGACCCTGCGTGATCCTGGGGCCGTCGAAATCGGCACCAAGGGG
>JAUWTE010000237.1 GCA_030609765.1 Acidobacteriota bacterium | reverse complement strand
TTACCCGCGACGCCGAGAACCTGCCCTCCTCGGCAGCCAAGACCTGCTATGCCCCGAAGCTGGTCCGACCTCGCCCCGTTGACGAGTACAAGGACCCGGTGAAGGAGGCGGCAACCCGTCAGCGCATCACGTCGCTGACGTTCGAAGCGGGTCACCACACCGTTTACCAGCACGTCGCCTACACGTTTGCGCTGCGCGGTGTTTCAAGGAACCTCATCCATTGCTTCCTGCACACCTTTCCCTTCTACAACACCCAGCAACAGAGCCAGCGCTATGTGGAGATGAAGCAGGACGCCGTCACTGTTCCGCCATTTGGCGCGGACTCCCAGCGGCGCCTCTACGAGGACACCGTGTTGGATGCCTGGGGTACCTACTACGAGCTGCTCGAGGTCTTGCGCCCGCAGATCGAGCAGGTTTACAAGCAGCAGATCTGGGCCCACCGGCCGGCCTTCGCGGCCTGGGAGGAGGGCAAGATCGAGAAGATGGCGCTCGAGATCGCCCGCTACGTTCTGCCCATCGCTTGCCATTCCGATTTCTACTACACGGTCAACCAGGTCACGTTGTTGTCCCTGAACCGCCTGCGTCGCCACCCGCAGGTCGCATGGGAGGCGGAGCGACTCATTGGCCAGATGGTGGCGGCAGCGGCGGCTGAAGACGAGCTGTTTGCCGACCTGCTCACCAGCCGGGTTTCCGAGCCTTATCCGGCGGACGAGTTGGCCGAGGCATTGCTCTGGAAGGAGCACGGCGCTGCCGGCTCAGGCGAGGTCACCGCCGGCTTCGACGCGCAGATGGAGGGCCTGTATTCGCGCCTGGTGAGTGCTCCACGGGTCAATAACCCTCGCGGGCTGGAGGGCCTGCTGGCGGACGCCCTGCGTCTAGTGTTGGGGCTGCCGGCGGTAGGTGCCGACGACGCCGAGCTCATTGCCGCACTCGTCGATCCGTCTCGCAACCCCTACCATTCTTCGATTCTGAACCTGGTGCCGTATGCGCCCGTCACCCAGGTCTTGCATCATGCCTGCTTCACGTTCGCGAAGCGTATCTCACATACGGCCGACAGCCAAAACCAGCGACATCGCGCCATGCACGGCACCCGTCAGATGCTGGTGTATGGACACACGGAGGAGCCCGACGTCGTCGTGCCCGAGCTCATCGAGGACAACCCTACGGCGCTGCGGCTCTACGAGGACTTTGTTGGCAGGGCCTGGGGCGCGATCAACCGGCTCCTCGCGGACGGCGTCCCCATGGAGTATGCCGCCTATCTGTATCCCAACGCGAAGGTCGTCCGTATGTACGAGAGCTGCGACTTGGCCGGGCTTTTACACAAGGCCAACCTGCGGCTCTGTTTTCGTGCCCAGCGGGAGATCTTCGAGGCCACCCGGCAGGAGGTTCAGCAGATCGCCGAGCTCTTCCCGGAGCTGGTGCGTTACTTCGCGGCGCCTTGTGTGGTTCGTGACCGCGCCGGAACCAAGCCGGTGTGCCCCGAAAAGAAGGGTTTCTGTGGCGTGCCCGTGTGGCGGGACCCTGACGTTCCACGCCTGCTATAGACCGGATTACTCAACGGATCGCGGCTGCGCGAGCGCAATGACACGCGATGGCTGCTTTGCGCTTGAATCGATGGCTAGAGAAGGCGAAGCAGGAGAAGGGTCACGTCGTCGAAGTAGCTGTGCAACCCCTCGCTGTAGCTGGCGATGGCGGCGAACACGGCGTCGCCGAGGCTGCGAACGTCATCGCTGGGATGCTCGGCGATAACCTGCAGGAAGCGCTCCTCGCCGAACTCCTCCTCTTCGAAGTTGTTGGCCTCGGTGACGCCGTCGGTGAAGAGCAGGAGCAAGTCGCCGGGCTGCATGGCAAATTCCTGGACCTCGTAGGGTCTGCCGGCGAACAAGCCCAGGGGCAGTCCGCCGCCGAACAGGCGGTGCACCTCACCATTGCGCAGGATCATCGGCGGGTTGTGTCCTGCATTCACGAACAGCAGCTTCCCATCTTTCGTGACCCTCCCCACGAAGAAGGTCGCATAGCGCTCCGGTGTAGTGCGCTTGACGAGGAACTCGTTGACCCGCACACAGACCTTGGCCAGGTCTTCCTGGACGCTGGCTTCGGCGACGAACGACGACTGCAGCGTCGACATCAGGAGCGCCGCGGGGATGCCTTTACCCGAGATATCGCCCACCGCGAAGGTCATCTCTCCCGGGTTGGGCGTCAGGACGTCGTAGTAGTCGCCGCCCACCTGCCGTGATGGCTCGTTGAGGGCGTAGACCTCGACCCAGTCCAGTTCTGGAAACTCGTGCGTAAGGAGACTCTGCTGGATGACCTTCGCGACCTCGATCTCACTCTCCAATCGTCGCTTCTCCAGCGCTTCCTCATAAAGGCTAGCGTTGTCGATTGCGACGGCCGCGTGGCTGGCGAACGACTCGAACAGCGCGAGGTCCTGATCGGTGAAAAACCGTGTCGGGGAGCGCCGGTCGACGTAGATGACGCCGACGATGCGCTGCTCCGGCTCAGATGTCTCCTCCCGCGCCATTTGGATCTCTGCAGAGCTGAGGAACTGCGTTGCTCCCATGTCCGCGGGTCCCTGGAGCTCCTCTTCCTCCTCCTCGTAATCATCATCGGGCGACGCGTCGATACGATGCGACAAACGCAGAGGCACGCACATCACCGTGCGAAGATTGAGCCCGACGATGCTCTCCTGGCCGCTGAATTTCTCGTCCTGGGCGGCGTCAGTGAGGATGCGAGGTTCACCCATCTCGAAGACGTCCGCCACGACGCTGGAGCTGTAGCGAACTTGCTCGGAGTCGGTCGTATCGAAGTTGCGTTGGACGCGGACCGACAGATCATCGACGCTCTCGCCCAGCAGCAGCATGCCGCGCTCCGCCCGGGTCAACGCCAGGATCGCCTCGACCACTTTCTCGAGCACTTCGTCCAGCCGCAACGTCGAGTTCAGGGCCTTGGTGATTTCCAGCAGCGCCCATAGATTGCGCAGATTCTCGGGCGTCGGCTCGATCTCCTCGGCCGTCTCCATGAGATCGGAGAACTCCCGGTGCGTGCGAAAGATCAGAGTCTTGTTGCTGGCCTTGCCCAGACGGAGGCGGTCGTTGTGGTGCAGCGTCTGGCGTCGCACGCGAATGTCGTTGACGAACGTCCCGTGGGTGCTGTCCAGGTCCTCGATCCAGTAGCCGCCCTCGTCGGAGCCTACCCTGGCATGCTCGCGTGAGATGGTTGGGTCCAGGAGTTGCAGGTCATTGGACGTGCGACGACCGATGCTGATACCCGTGGCGGTCAGCGGTATGGTCGTGTCCTCGCCGTCTGCATCCTGGAGGATCAGGTGAGGACCATCCTGCCGGGTTTCTTCAGTAGTTGTAGGCATTATCGTGCGGGGGTTCTGGAATCGATGGTACGCAATGCACTATATGCGACCGCGCCGAGAATCGCTCCTACCAGGGGGCCAGCCCAGTAAACCAAGTGGTCCGACCACACGCCACTGACGAGAGCCGGGCCGAAGGCTCGAGCCGGGTTCATTGCGGCGCCTGTGAGCGGCCCACCGAGGAGAATACCGCAAAGCAGGACCGCTCCCACTGTGAATCCCGCGAACTGATCGCGTTCCTCCTTGTCGAGGAACGC
Source organism: Acidobacteriota bacterium (assembly GCA_030609765.1). Lineage (GTDB taxonomy): Bacteria > Acidobacteriota > UBA890 > UBA890 > UBA890 > CALAKE01. Next base: position 1,918 of record JAUWTE010000237.1, on the reverse strand, counting down.
CTGTAACACGACAAAAACGAGGAAGAAGGTCAGCACCGCTTCGATGAACAACCCGGTCGTGAACGAGACGCCGGCGGCAAGCGCAGGTGCGCCAAGGCCAACCGGCTGCCATATCTCGGCGGAGAAGGTGCGCATCAGCACGAGCGCGGCGATCACTGCTCCCGCGAGCTGGGCAACCAGATACAGAGCCGCCATCGGTAGCTTGATGCCGCCGGTCAGCCAGGAAGCCAGCGTGATGGCCGGGTTGACGTGACCGCCCGACGTTCGCGCAGTGGCGGTCATCATGACCGACGCGGCGAGGGCGTAGGCCAGTGCGCTGCCGAGGAGGCCAAGCCGGCCGCCGCTGTACTGATCGGTACAAAGGGCTCCGGCGGCGACGAAGGTGACAGCAAAGGTCGCAATGAGCTCCGCCAGGGCACGCTTCCACCAGATGGGAGTCATCGAACCTCCTGGGGAGAATGAGAATCGGCCTGCTAGCTTAGCTATGGCTCGGAGTGGCTGTCAACGAAACCGAGACCTCGTTTGAAGTTGTTTGCGAGCCGATATCTCCTTTTTTTTCAATATCTTATGGGGATTTACCCGGCCGGATACTCGATTGAACCAGCGTTGGTATCTATGACATAATCGAACGGCTACGCCGTCTTTTGTGGTCGGTCCTCGGATTCCCTCTCTACGAAGGAGCATCGTTGTGAAGCCTGTGCGTCCCGCGGCGATCGGTGACTCGATGGCCGAGCTGTGCGTTCGTCGCCTCGGCCGGCAGAGCTATGCGGATGCCTGCGCGCTGCAGAGCGCGGCGGCGAGTGCCGTGGCGGCGGGTGGCCCCGATCAGTTGCTCTTGCTGGAGCACCCATCGGTGGTGACTGTGGGCCGCAGTGGGGGGCAGGGACAAATACGAGTTTCTGCGGCCGAGCTCAAGCGCCGCGGCGTGGCTCTCGTCGACACGGATCGCGGCGGTGGCGCGACCTATCATGGGCCGGGGCAGGTCGTCGGCTACCCGATCGTCGACCTGCGTCGCCGCCGGATTTTTCCTCGGGGCTATCTGCGCGCTCTCGAGGGGGCGCTCGCCGGCGCTCTCATCGAACAGGGGCTGCAGGTCTTCCTTCGAGCAGGTCTCACCGGCGTCTGGGCGCCGGAGGGCAAGGTGGCGGCAATCGGTATTGCGGTGCGGCGGGGCATTGCGAGGCACGGCTTCGCTCTCAATGTCGATGTTGACCTCGAGATGTTCGATCTTCTCGTTCCCTGCGGCCTGACCGAGCCTGTAACGAGCATGCGGGCGATGGGTTGGCACGGTTCTCGGTGCGATCTCATGCGTGGTCTGGCGCGGCACCTGGGCGGGGCGTTGAACCACGTCGAGCGGAAAGACGATTCGGTCCTTGACGGGCCCCCGTCTTCGCATTTCCTGGGGTCTCCAAGGCTGGCGGCTCGGACCGAGGCCGGCATATGAGGGCTCGTAAGCCGGACTGGCTCAGAGTGCGCGCGTCGGGAGGGCCGAGCTACGCCCACCTCAAGCAGGTCCTTCGCAGCCGTAACCTCTACACCGTTTGCGAGGAGGCGCATTGTCCCAACGTCGGCGAATGCTGGGGTGGGGGCACGGCAACGTTCATGGTCCTGGGCGAGATCTGCACCCGCGGTTGCCGCTTCTGTGCCGTCACCAGCGGTGATCCCGCTGGGCGAGTGGATGAGCAAGAGCCGGAAAACGTCGCGGCCGCGGTGGCCGAAATGGGCCTCGACTATGTCGTCCTCACCATGGTCGACCGCGATGACCTGCCCGACGGAGGTGCCGGCCACGTGGCCGCATGCGTCGAAGCCATCAAGGAGCGCGATCCTGAGATCATCGTGGAGGCCCTGGTCAGCGACTTTCGTGGCGACGAGGATGCGATCGACAGGATCTGTTCGGGCCGGCCCGATGTTTTCTCAC